>JAGQRA010000305.1 GCA_020425885.1 Planctomycetota bacterium
CATGGCATCGTGCAACGGCATCGACTCGAGCGAGTCGGGAACCTCGAGGTGTCCGGTCTGTTGCGCCGGGTCCTGGCGCCGCCAGCGCGCCGGCTCCGAGGCCAGGCGGACGAGGATGCGGAAGAGCCAGGTGCGCAATGACGACTCGCCGCGGAAGCCCGCCAGTCCGCGCAAGGCCCTGACCAGCGTTTCCTGGACCAGGTCCTCGGCCCAGTGGGGATCATGGCAATGACGCCGGGCCAGCGCCATGAGACCGGGCAGCGAAGGCTTGACCAGCGCCTGGAAGGCCGACTCATCGCCATTCCTGAAGCGCGCGAGCAAGCCACTCTCGGCTGCCTTGTACCGGTCTTGTTGCCGCCTGCGATCCACGCGTTCCATCTGGCGCATTGGACCCCGATTGCCCGTCCGGTGTAAGGGCCGGATCTGCATCCCGCGCTCCGGCTTCGGGCATCGTCTCCTCTGGTCAGCGGCCGAGGACGGACCTGAGGTGCAGCAGGGAGCTGAGGATGAAATAGACGGCTGCCAGCAATGCGAAGCCGTAGAAGCCGCCTGCGATCCACCGAATCGTCGTCTGCAGGTTGCGCGTGCTGACGTCGCGTCGCCGGCTCAGGGCCCGCTGCAGCGCATCCTCGAGCTGCCCTGCGGTTTCGCCGGCGGCGACCAGTTGCCGCGTCTCGGCGTTGAGCGCTGCGGCGGCCTCGAGCGCCTCGGTGAGGGAGCGGCCATCGCGCATCGCCCGTTCGGCGGACCTGAGTCTGATCCTCACGTCGGCGATGTGGACGGTCGTGGTCGCGGTGGCATGGGCGTCGATGATCGCCACGCCGGAGGCATACAGGGCGTGCAGGGCTTCGAGATATGGCAGTTCGCCGAGGTCGGCCGCGAGCGTGCCGAACCACGGGATCCGCCGCCAGCGCGGGCCGCCGTTGCGCAGGCCGCGGAGCAACGCCCATGCCGCTGCGATCATGAGGCCGATGAAGAGGACGATGACGGTCGGAAACCAGCCCGAGCTCATGGTGCTGCCGATCGTCAGGCTGATCAGCACGGCGGCGCCGACCAGGAACAACGGGTATCGCAGTCCGGACCACAGGTCCCGTCTGAACCGGGCGCGTTGTCGACGTTGTTCGGCGCGGCCACGCAGGGCTTCGGCGATGCGCCCGGAGCGCGTGGCGGCTGCGATGACGGCGTCTTCGGCGGCCGTCAACACGATGCCGCGCCCGGCGATCGCCTCGTGCACCGCGCGATCGCCGGCAGCCCCCGAAGCTCCGAGACTCGCCAGGTTCAACCCGGCCTCGAGCGAAGAAGCGAGATCGTCGAATTGGATCGCGGCGCGCTCGTCTGCTGTGGACTGGAACAGCATGGTCGGAGACTCAGGGGTCGGGTTGGACTCGATCGGGAACCGGGCTCTGCCAGAGACTACGGTCTGACGTCGATTCTTCCCTCTTCCTGGCAGCCGTCATGCGCTCGGCTCGTTGGTCGAGAGCATCACCGTTGCCGCGACGATGATCCGCAACGCCACTCGCATCGGCGATGTGATCAGCCCTTGTGCCCGAGCAACCGGCGGCGTTGACGCACCTTGTCTGCAAGGATCGGCAGCACCCGACATCGCGGCAGAACTCGCCAATCGACAGGGGGTTGACCGTGAATGCCGATGCACGAATGTGGCTCTCCAACGCGTTCTGAGAAGACTTCAACATGGTGTTGGGGTCGGCGGACGCGTTCCCAAACTCGACTGGAGAGCTGTATGAAACTTCTTGATACCGCCTTGGCGGTGATTGCCATCGTCGGCGCCGGAAGCCTGTGGGATCGTACGTCCACCGTGGCTTCGGACGACCTCGAGGTCGTCTACTCGTATGGGGCCCCGGCCTTCGGCTGCAATGGCTGCAAGCCGGTGGTGCACGACTCCCTCGGCACGGGGCTCAGCTACGTCTGTCCCAATGGGGACATCTGGACCCTGACGATCGAATCGCCGATCGCCACCGGGGCCGAATGCGTCGCCGGTTACTACTCGTGCCTGCTGAGCGGCTCGTGCACGTTCAAGCAGACCGCGACCTTGACCTACGACCCGGCCGGCGGCGGCGGTTGCGGATTCTACTTCAACATCGGTCACCCCACGATCCCGACGGGTCAGGTGCCGGCCGAGGTCTCCCTCGGCACGACCGAATTCGTGCTCGAGTCGATCGTCCTCTGTCGCAACGGCGCGTTGGACGAAGAGGACTGCGAGGAGCACCGGGTCGAACTCTACGACAATCCTGCCGGCGGCACGCCGGCCATCGTCTGGCACGTGAAGCACTGCTGCGGCCGGTGCCCGACGGGAGCATGAGCGCCTTCCGCCTCGTGCTGGCGTCGGCAGCCGGCCTCGGTGCGGCGGCGTGGTTGACCTCCTTCGGCAACGACCTCGCCGCGAGTTCGCGTTCCGATTCCGGAGCGCAGCTCGCCCGCATCGAATCCGGCTCCTTCGACGAATGGCTACCAGCTCTGAACCGCGGCGTCGAGGTGACCTTCTCAGGTCGCCAGACCGGCGCCGCGGAGGACCTCGACGTGATCCCCGGGACGCTGATCTCGAAGATCAAGACCCTCGGGCCGCTCGAAGGTGAGGACCTCGAACGCTGCATCGCGAGAATGGAGGCGGTCTCCAACTCGCGTTTCGAAGCCCTGCACGCGCGCCCGGCCGCGGCGTCGGATTCCGCATTCGAAATGCTGGAGCAGGCCGAACTGCTCTGTGCCGGTGAGGAATACCTGGCCGCGGCCGATGCGTTGCGGCAGGGCTACTACTTCACGACCGCGATGGGGCAGTTGCCGCCGCCGCCGCCCGGTGCCGGGATCCTCCGCACCGAGGCCCTGAAGAACGGCGAGCGCGTCGTCATCTCGGTGATCCTGCCGCATGACGAGTACGTCCGCTTCGCCGACGCCTTCCAGTACAAGTCGGAGCTCTGGATGTTCTATCCGGGGCAGGCCGTGAGCTATTGGAACGAGCAGGACGCGGCCTGGCGCAAGACCGCCACCGAACGCGTGCTGCGGCTGCAGAAGGGTCCGTCCAGCGCCGAGGACAAGCAATGGCGCCGGCGCTATGCGCCCGGCGGCACCGTGCTCGATGCCGAGACCGGTCTCTTGTCCCTGAACTGATAGCCGGCGATCGTTCGCGATCGCCGGACTCGAACCCGCATTGACGATGCGGCTGTGGCCCCCATGGCGACGAGCTGGCCGCCGTGGGGCGCTGCCCTTGCATGGCGCCCCGTTCCCGCAACGAACCGTCAGGCGTGGAAGTGCTTGCTCAGCTGCAGGGCCTGACCCTGGTAGTGCGAGCTCAGGCGCCGATCGCCGTAGACGATCTCGGGCAGCTCCTGGGTGCGGAAGAACTCGAGCTTGAAGAACACCTGGCCGTCCTCGAGCAGGAACGGCACATCGTGAGGTCGGACCTCGAGCACCGCGCGCGTGCCCCGTTCGCCGCCGAAGCCGTTGTCGAAGAAGCCGGCGTAGTTGGTGCGCAGCTCGCCGATGCCGATGTCGTAGGCGACCATCTCGGCGGCGAGGTGCGACGGCACCCGGATGCGCTCCTTGCTGGCGAAGATGTAGAACTCCTCGGGTTCGACGATGAGGCGACCGTGCTTCGGTTCGGGCACTGCCTCGAACCAGCTCTCGGCCTCGTGGGCGCCCTCTTGCATCATGTCGACGACACCGGTGAAACGCCGCGCCACGTAGCCGATCGGACCCTGGATGTCGCGGTCCTGGCGGGTCGCGATGCCCATCATCAGGCCGCTGTCGATGCGCAGCTTGTCGGCCGGCAGCGGCGTGCCGGTGTCGTCGAACAGCAGCGGCGAGTCGGCGTGCTGCTGGCGCAGCTCGTCGTCGGTCAACGCGGCCTGCCCCGCCGAGAAGCGGATCTGGCACAGCGACAGGCCGGTGCGGACCCGGACCGGGAAGCTGCGCGGCACGATCTCGAGGAACAGCGGTCCGGTGTAGCCGGCCGGCACGGTCTCGAAGCGGCCGCAGCGATCGGCGAGCAGCCGCGTGAACAGGTCGAGGCGGCCGGTCGACGACTTCGGGTTGGCGCGCACCAGGTAGGGCAGCGGCTGCTCGATCCGTTCGAGCAGCGGGATGATGTAGCAGTGACCCTTCTCGAGGATGGCGCCGTCCGTGAGGTCGAACGTGTAGAGCGTCATGTCCTCGAGCCGATCGGCGACGCGCACGTTCTCGGGCAGGAAGCCGGACCTGACCCGATAGCCGCGAGTCGCCAGGCGGAGATCGAGCGAACTCGGCTGGATCTGCGCCGGTGCGATCGTCGGCGACGAGGCGAGCGCGCCGGCTTCGATCAGGGAACGGATCTGCTGATAGACGAGGATGCCGTGCGCCACGCCGCGCAGGCTAGCCGCATGCCCGTCGCGATCAACGGCCCTTCGGCGATCAGGTCGTCGCCGCCGCGGATTGCCGCGTGGCGGTCCGGCCGCGGCTGAGTTCGTCGAGCCCGAAGCTGTCGACGGCGACGGCCTCGCCGCGGGCGACCTCGGCGGCCTTGACGAGATCGCGTTCGGCCTGGGTCAGGATGCCGGTCTCCAGGGCCTGGTCGAGCAGCTGATCGGGGCGACGCTTCGGCAGCCGGCCCTGGCGCACGGCGTCCTTGAGCTTCTTCAGCACCGGTTCGGCGTCGTTGCACAACCGCATGGCGCGCTCGAGGCGGCCCAACGCCGTGGTGTCCGTTTCCGGCAACCAGATGCGCTGGGTCAATCGGTCACGCTGCTCGCCCGGAACGAGCAGGGTACGGGCGGCGCGGTGCCCGGTGCGGTCGCTCGGTCCGCGGCCGAACGGGTTGATCCGCGCCAGCAACCCGGCCGTCCAGCGCAGGCCGTGGCCGAGTCCTGGCAGCACCAGGTTGTCGTAGATGCCGGTGCGGGCCTCCTGCATGCGGGCGAAGGCGTGTTCGAGCACCTGATCGACCAGCGGCAGATCCTCCGACCTGCGACCTTCGGCCTCGAAACGACGCAGCGTGGCGCAGCCGAGGAACAGCCACGAGAACCAGTCGGCGAAGCGGCCGGTCAGCTTCTCCTTGCGCTTGAGATCGCCGCCGAGCGTGCCCATGGCGATGTCGGCGACGAAGGCGAACTCGGCCGATGCCCAGTTGAGGCGTCGCCAGTGACCGCGGGCCTTGCCGCCGCGACGCGACCAGCACAGCATGCCGCGGCTGAGACCCAGCAGCACCGTGCGTACGCCGTTGCTGGCGACATGACCGAGGTGTGACCAGAACTCGCGATCGAACTCGCGCTCGTCGCCGCGGGCGATGGCATCGAGTTCGCGGAAGGCGTGCGGGTGGCAGCGGATCGCGCCCTGGCCGAAGATCATCAGCGTTCGCGTCAGGATGTTGGCACCCTCGACGGTGATGCAGATCGGTGTGCCCATGTAGCCATGGGCGAGCAGATTGCGCGGCCCGCGCGAGATCGCGGCGCCGCCGCAGATGTCCATGCCGT
Organism: Planctomycetota bacterium; assembly: GCA_020425885.1. Next base: position 5,460 of record JAGQRA010000305.1, read on the forward strand.
CGTTGATGACCTGGCGCCAGATCTCGGTGGTGTTGTACTTGGCGACGGCCGTGACGACGGCCGGCTTCTCGCCGCTGTCGAGGGCGCCGCAGACGAAGCGGCGGGCGGCCTCGAGCAGGTAGGTGTTGCCGGCGATGCGGGCCAGTGGCTCCTCGATGCCTTCGAAGCGGCCGATCGCGAGCCCGAACTGCTGGCGCACGGCGGCGTAGGCGCCGACCGCGCGCGCGACCAGCTGGGCGCCGCCCGTGGCCGTCGCCGGCAGCGATACGCCGCGGCCGGCGGCGAGGCACTCCATCAGCATCTTCCAGCCGCGACCGGCGCCGGCCGCGCCGCCGATGATCGCCTCCTCGAGCGGCACGACGACGTCGCGGCCCGAGGTCGGACAGTTGAAGAACGGCACCCCCATCGGATCGTGGCGACGGCCGAGCACGACGCCTTCGGTCGCGGCCGGCACCAGCGCGCAGGTGATGCCGGGCAACGGACCCTTGCCGAGCAGGTTGTCGGGGTCGTGCAGCTGGAAGGCGAGGCCGAGCACCGTCGAGATCGCCGCCAGCGTGATGTAGCGCTTCTCCCACGACAGCCGCAGGTAGAGCACGCCGTCCTCGCCGCGGAACACGACACCCTTGGCCTTGATCGAGCCGGCGTCCGAGCCGGCGCCCGGTTCGGTCAGCGCGAAGCACGGGATCTCCTTGCCGGCGGCGAGCGCAGGCAGCCAGCGTCGCTTCTGCTCGGCGGTGCCGTAGTGCGTGAGCAGCTCGCCCGGGCCGAGCGAGTTCGGCACCATGACGCTGATCGCGAGCGGCAGCGAGTGCGAGGCCAGGCGGGTGACGACTGCGCTGTTGGCCGAGGCCGACATGCCGAGGCCGCCGTGTTCCTTGGGGATGACGATGCCGAAGAAGCGCTCCTGCTTGAGGTAGCTCCAGACATCCGCCTGCAGGTCACCTTCCTGGTAGGTGCGCCAATCGTCGGTCATGGCGCAGACGCGGTTGACCGGGCCGTCGAGGAACTCGCGTTCCTCGTCGGTGAGATCGGGGTAGTCGGCGGCTCGGATCCGGTCGAGGTCAGGTCGTCCGGAGAACAGCTCGCCATCGAGCCAGACCGTGCCGGCGCCGATCGCCTCGCGTTCGGTCTCGCTGATCTGCGGCATGAAGCCGCTGTTCCTGAGGAAGGCCAGGATGCGGCTGCTGAGCAGCGGCTGCCGCAGCATCGGCACCGTCAGCACCAGCAGCGGCGGCGCGACCACGAGCCAGAGCCACCACGGTGCCGCGAACAACCACAGGCAGGCCAGTGCGGCGGTCGTGAAGCTCCACATCGGCGCCGGCAGGAACACCAGCACGGTCAGCGCCGCGATCGAGAGCAGCGCGGTCAGGCCCGCCGGCAGAGTTGCGAAGGCCCCGTAGAAGTAGTTGTCCATGTGCGCACCACAGTTGCCGATACGAACGCCATATCGGCAGTTGGCGCGGCAGCACTGAGCGCCGATTCCGGGCTCCGGGGTCGGGCCAGGTGCCCGCGTCTCCCTAGTAGTACCGCGGCGGCGGTTCGCTACAGGTCGCGGCAGAAGAAGCGGTCGCAGCCGTGGTGGCCGGTGGCGCCGAGCGCAGCCGGGATCTCGCCGAAGCCGTGGCGGCCGTAGAGGTGCCGGGCGGTGGTCATCCACGACGTCGTCTCGAGGTAGCAGCGACCGAAGCCGGCCTGTCGCATCTCGTCGAGCAGCAGCTCGAGCAGGGCGTGGCCGAGCCCTCTGCCTCTGGCCGCCGGACGGAAGTACATCTTGCGCAGCTCGCAGAGCGAGTCCTGCGGTGTGGTGCCCGCGAGTCGGGCGAAGCCGCCGCCGCCCAGCACTTCGCCGCCGTGTTCGACTATGTAGTAGCGCGCGTCGGGGGCGGCGTAGCTCTGCGCCATGGCGGCGACTTCGGCGTCGTGGATGGCGAAGCCTTCGCCGCTGCAGCGATGTTCGGTCATCACCTCGCGGATCACCGCGGCCATGGCGGCATCGTCGGTCGGGCGAATGGGGCGGAGGATCCAGGGCGCGGTCGTCATCGATGCAGCTCACTCGCCTGCTGCAGCAGCCGGTCCCATTGCATCGCCGGTCCCGGGTCGGACTTGTTGGCCTGGACATGGAAGTGGCCGATGATGCCTTCGAACCGCTCGAGTTCGGTGGCGTCGAGCTTGTGCGATACGACCGCACCCGTCGCGTCGCGCGGCGCCTGTAGTCGGATGCGCGGCAGCGCCCGGGAGAGGCCGGCGCACAGCTTCGCCAGCGCCGCGTATTGCTCCGCGGTGTAGTCGAACTGGTAGCGCGTCTCGCCTTGCACGGTCCCCGCGATGAAGTCGGGACGGGCCGGCCGCGGCACGAAGCCGGCGGTGCGGACGCCGGTCTCGGTCATCCACTTCGGGAACTTCATGAACCAGCCGTGCTCGTCCTTGGCATACCAGCGCCGCATGTCGGCGTTGAGCGGTTGCGGCCACAGGCCCGGGTGGGCGATCTCGACGCCGACCGCGAAGTCGTTGGCGATGGTGGCGTGCCACGCCCGCTCGCGCAGGTCGAGGGTCTGGTAGATGGTGCCGTCGACGTCGAGCATGAAGTGCACCGACAGCTTGCGCACGTCCTGCAGCACCTTGAAGCACTGCCGCGAGGTCCCCGTCGTGTCGTAGTGCAGCACGAACGCGTGCACCGCGGTGCGCAATTCGTCGAGGGTCTGCGGCCGCGACGA
>JAGQRA010000306.1 GCA_020425885.1 Planctomycetota bacterium
GGCTTGTCCTGCTTGGGCTTGTCGCTGGCGGGTTTGCCGGCCACAGGCTTGGGGTCTTGCTGCTTCTGCCCACCCTGCTCCGTGTTCTTCGTGCCCTTCTCCTCGATCCCCTTCTCCTCGATCCCCTTCTTCTCGATCTTCTGCTCCGGCACCGGCTTGGGTGGCTCCTGCGCGACGAGCGCGCAGCTGAACAACGAAGCTAGGAGCACGGTGACAGTGATCTTCATGGGCTATTCCGGGACGACCGCGGATGCAGGCGGAGGATCATATACGACCCGAACAAGAATCGGTACAGGGGCAGGCGTTTCCGTAGCTCCTTCGGCCTCACGCTGGGCATCGAACGCCAGTGCGACCCAGCCGGTCGCCGCTGAGCTGCGCGCCTCTCGGCGCGTCAGCTCCTGCGGGCGGGCGTAGCCGCCGCCTTCCCTAATAGTTTTGGGCGATGCTGTCGGCGACCTGGGTCCGCGACCCCTTGATCGCGGGCAGCAGTCCGGCGAAGGCGCCGATGCCCGTGACCCCGAGCACGAGCCAGAGCTCCCACAGCCCGACCTGCAGCCAGTCGAGGTAGACGCCGGTCATGTCCTCGACCAGACCGCCGCAGCCGAACGCGGTGAGGTGACAGGCGAGCAGACCGAGCGCGCCCCCCCACAGCGACAGCAACCCGGCCTCGAGCACGATGATCGCGAAGATCTGCGCCCGACGGGCGCCGAGGGAGCGCATGATCGCGATCTCGCGGCGACGCTCGTTCATCGTGTTGTAGATCACGGCCGAGATCGACAACGCCGCGCCGAACAGCACCAGCCAGGCGATGATCAACAGCGCGTCGGCGATGCTGCCCATGTTGCGCAGGAACTTCGGCACGACGTCCTGCGGCCAGCTGACCTGGGCGTCGCCGCGCTTGCCGAATTCCCGCCGCAGGAACTGCGCGCCGAAGTAGTCCTTCGGATCGCAGACGATCGCCGTGAGCCCGAGCTGGCCGGCGTTCACCGGCAGCTTCGCGGCATCGTCCGGGTTCTTGCCGGGCGGCACCTCGACGACGAAGACCCCGGCCTCGTGGCCGTCGATCAACCAATGCGTGCCGAGCGGCAGGAAGATCGTCGAGTCGATCGGCGAGTTGGTCGGCTCCAGGATGCCCGTGACCTCGCAAGCCGCCTCGGGGTGCGGATGGAAGCCGAACTCGCCCATCTTGCCATGGACCGGCGTGACGACGTCGCCGAGCGCCAGGCCGAGCTTCTTGTGGACACGATGGCCCACGACACAGCGCTTCATGGCGTCGCCGAGAACCGGTCGCGGCGGCACCTCGTCGGCGCCGGTTCGCACCGCCGTCTCGTGCGCCGCCAGCTCGTCGGCGACCCGACGCATGTCGTCGAACGAGAACTCGAACGGGCCACCCTGCGCGAACGGCAACGGCTTGCCGCCGCGTTCGAAGGTGGTGAACATCTCGTCGATCGTCGCGATGACGGGGAAGTTGAACTGGCTGACGCTGTCGCCGCGGGCCTGCGGAATCGCATAGCGCACCGCCGAGCGCCGGCCGCCGATCCGGCCCGATCGCAGGTCGATGCAGGTCTGCAGCGGGATCAGACCCGGCGCATCGCCGACGTGGAAGATGGTGTTGAGCACGATCTCCAGCTGGCTCGCATCCTTGGGGCCGACCACGGCCTGATAGCCACCGACGCTGCCCTTGTAGCGCTGCTCGGTCTGCTCGGCCATCATCAGGATCGCGGCATAGAGCCCGGTGGCGACGACGATCGCCAGGATCGTCAGGCCAGAGGCCACCGCCCGGATGCGCAGGTTGCGCACGCTGATCGACCAGAGCCTCATGCCGAGGCTCCCGCCGCCGCGCCGCCGCGCAGCGTCGCCAGGTCCACGGTCCGTTGCATGCGTCGGGCCGACTCCGGATCGTGGGTGACCATGACCACGGTCTTGCCGCCGTCGCTGGCCATCTGCAGCAGCAGATCGAGCACCTGCGTCCCGGTCGTCTTGTCCTGATTGCCGAGCGGTTCGTCCATCAGGACCAGCTCGGGGTCGTTGATCAGGGCCCGGCAGATCGCCACCCGCTGCACCTGGCCGACCGACAGCTCGCTCGGGCGGTGATGCATGCGCTCGCCGAGGCCGACCTGGTCGAGCAGCGCCACCGCCCGCGCCCGGGCGTCGCCGCCGGCCCCGCCGCCGAACAGGGCGCCGAGCAACACGTTCTCCAGGGCACTGAACGGCTGCAGCAGGTTGAAGGTCTGGTAGACCATGCCGATGTGACGACCGCGGTGGCGATCGCGCGCGGCTTCACCGAGCCGGTCGATGCGTTGCCCGACGACCTCGACCTCGCCGCGATCGGCACGCAGGATGCCGGCGAGGATGTGCAGCAACGTCGTCTTGCCGGTACCGGATCGGCCGACCAGGGCGACCTGCTCGCCGGCTTCGACCTCGAGCCGGTCGACCGCGCAGGCGAGGACCTCGCGGTCACCCTGCCGATAACTCTTGTGGACATCGATCAGGCGGATCATCGGACGCGCAGGATACGCGTCAGGGGTGCCTTCGTTCAGCAACGAAGGCAGGATGCCGCGAAGTCGAGCTCGCGCGCCAGCCGCTGCGCGAGCGGGGCCTCGGCATCGAAGCCGCGCAACACCGACCAGGTGTAGGTCTCGACCTCGAGCAACGGCATCGGCTCGCCGGATCGTGCGAGCGCCTGCAGCACCCGTTCGACCTCGGCCCGCGTCGAGCCGAAGCTGCCGGGCTCGTCCCAGTAGAGCGGCACGTGGTAGTGCGTGCGCAGGCGCCCCGCGGCCTCGAACTGCGATCGCCGCGCCGCGACCTCGTCGAGGTCGAGCGCACGCAGTCCGTTCGCGGCCGCGGTCTGATGCAGGTAGCGCGGCTCGGCGAAGGCCAGCAGGCGGTCGAGGCCGTCCGCCGCGCGGACCTCGAGGCACGAGCTGACCTGGACCTTCGGCACCGCGATGCCACGGGCGCGCAGATCGGCGAGCGCGGCCACGGCATCCTCGTCGACGACGGCGAGGTGGCACAGATCGACGCAGACGCCGAGGTGGCGACGCAGCACCGCCTCCGGCACCGTGGTCCAGGCGCCCTCCTCGAACAGCCACCGCTCCAGGAACGAAGCCGTCGCCGCCGCCGTCTCGAGCAGGCAATCCGGTTCGGGTTCGAGCGCGAGCACGCAGCGGACACCGGTCTCGGCCTCGATCGCCGCGAACGCGCTGGCACAGCGCGCGAGGTTGCGCGCCATGCGCCGCAGGTCCGCCGGCTCTTCACCCGGACCGCGGTAGCCCAACGGCAAGGTCGACAACGGCACCGTCGCCCCGGTCGGCGCCAGGCCGGCGGCCAGTTCGGCGCACAGCCGGGTGTAGTGCAGCCGCTCCTCGCTGCCCCAGTCGGGGGCGTAGACGGCGGTCTTGACGACCTCGTCGTGGAAGTTGCCGAACGGGAACACGTTCATGGTCCACAACGGCAGGTCGAACTCGACCAACGCGGTCTGCAGCCGTCGGCGCGCGCGCTGGTCGGCGGCGAGGTGGAATGCGAGGTCGGCGGGCCACCACAGCCCCAGCCCGAAGCTGCGCCCGGCGGCGCGGGCCGCTCGGGCGACCGGCTGGGCGTGATCGCGCAGGGCCAGCAGGTGGGCCTCGAGATCCGGCGCCGGGTGGACGTTGCTGCAGTAGGTCAGGCGCGGCGCGGTCATGGCCGCGCGCAGGATATCGCCACGGGCACGACATTGCTGCGGCGCAACGGCGAGCGTCCTTCGCACCGGTGCGAGGGCGAAGCCCAGGGCAATTCGGAGTTCGCGGGCTCAGCATTCGGCGACCGGAAAGCCGATGGGGCGGTGACAGGTGAGCCCCCCGATGACGACGAACCGAGAGAACCCGCCCGCTGGCGCTCACCACAATGGCCTGTCGAACGGCCATGCCGAGCGCATCCGATTGATCCGCGGATCCTCCAGCTACCGCCAGTCACACATCGACCCGGACTTCATGTGCCGCGACGAGCTGCGTCCGGTCCGGCTGCAGCTCGAGCTGCTGAAGCCCGAGCTCATCATGGAGGAAGAGGGCGTCAAGTCGACCATCGTCGTGTTCGGCGGCACCCGCGTCGTCTCGGCCGTCGAGGCCGAGCGTCGCCTCGAATCCGCGCGCGCCGACCTCGCGGCGGCGCCTGCCGACCCCGCCCGCAAGCGCCGCGTCCGCATCGCCGAGAACGTGCTGAAGAAGGCGCCCTACTACGACGAGGCCCGCGAGCTCGGACGCATCGTCTCGAGCCACTGCCAGCTCGACCACCATTGTGACTACGTCGTCTGCACCGGCGGCGGCCCCGGCATCATGGAGGCCGCCAACCGCGGCGCGCACGACATCGGCGCCAAGTCCATCGGACTCAACATCACCCTGCCGTTCGAGCAGGAACCCAACAGCTTCATCACCCCGGAGCTGTGCTTCGAGTTCAAGTACTTCGCCATCCGCAAGATGCACTTCCTGATGCGGGCGAAGGCCATGGTCGCGTTCCCGGGCGGCTTCGGCACGATGGACGAACTGTTCGAGGCCCTGACGCTGATCCAGACGCACCGCATGGAGTCGATCCCGGTCGTGCTGTTCGGCCGCGACTACTGGGATCGCCTGATCAACTGGGAGCTGTTCGTCGAGGAAGGCACCATCTCGCCGGAGGACCTCGACCTGATCTCCTACGCCGAGACCGCCCAGGAGTGCTGGCAGACCATCGAGACCTTCTACAGCGGCAAGCCCGGCGAGCGGCTGCCGCGCGGCCAGTAGGCCCGACGCTCTCACTCGCCGGCGGCCGCGACCCGAAGTAGTGTGACATGGCGTCGGTCGAGGTCGATTCGCATCGGGAACGGCCGAGGCGTCGCGCTCACCGATGGAGAGACTTCATGACGTCAGCACCGGACCAACCGCCCTATCCGGCAGACCTCTACCGCCAGATGGTCGAGGCCGCCCCCAACGCCATGATCCTCGTCGACGCGGCGGGCAACATTGTGGTGGTCAACTCCGAGGCCGAGGTCATGTTCGGCTACGGGCACGGCGAGATGCTCGGCCTGAGCGTCGAGGAACTCGTCCCGCATCGCTACCGGGTCATCCACCAGGAGATGCGGGCCGGCTTCGCGCATCACCCCAGCAGACGAAGGATGGGTGCCGGGCGCGAATTGTGGGCGCTGCAGAAGAACGGCACCGAGGTCCCCGTCGAGATCGGACTCAGCATCGTCGACACCGAAGCCGGCGAGTTCGTCCTCGCGGCCTGCGTCGACATCACCGCGCGCCGGCGCTCGGAGGAATCCCTGAGTCGGTACACGCGCGAGCTCAAGCGCAGCAATCAGGATCTCGAGGACTTCGCCTACATCGCGTCCCACGACCTGCGGTCACCGCTACGGGCCATCGACAATCTCGCCGCGTGGATCGCGGAGGACTCGGCCGAGCACCTGGACGCCGATGGGAACGAGAACCTGCAGCTGATGCGCGGACGGATCCGTCGCATGCATCAACTGCTCGATGACCTGCTCGGTTACTCGCGCGCCGGACGGACGGGAGCCGATCAGGTCGACCTGCAGTCGGAGGACGTCGTGCGCAACATCCTCGACACGATCGAGGTCCCCGCCGAGTTCCGCATCGAGATCACGTCACGGCTGCCGCAACTGCACACCCTGGCGACGCCGCTGGAGACGTGTCTCCGCAACCTGATCTCGAATGCCATCAAGCATCACGACCGGATCGACGGCCGCGTCACCGTCTCGGCCACCGAGGCCGCCGATCACGTCGTCTTCAGCGTCACCGACGACGGCCCCGGGATCGAGGCGCAGCACTTCGATCGCATCTTCAAGGTCTTCCATACCCTCAAGCCCCGCGACGAGAGCGAGGGCAGCGGCATGGGCCTGGCGATCATCAAGAAGATCACCGAGCGCTTCGACGGCAAGGTCGAGGTCGAGTCCGAGCCGGGCAAGGGCTCGACGTTCCGCCTGACCTGGCCGCGCACCGTCGCGATCTGAGCCCAGAGGCGCAGCGGCATCAGCCCGCGAGCAGGCCCTCGATGACGGCGACCAGGCGATGCGGGCTGACCGGCTTCGCCAGCACCAGCTCGGCGCCGGCCCGCGTGGCACGACGGTCGGTGTCGGGCGAAGAGGAGGCCGTCACCACGACGATATGCGTCGCCACGCCGCGCATGCGGATCTCGTGCAGGACCTTGAGGCCGTGCATGCCCGGCAACCCGAGGTCCAGCAAGACCACGTCGTGCTCCTGCGACTCGAGCGCTGCCAGCCCGGATGCGCCGTCGCACTTCACCTCGACGTCATAACCCTGATGGCGCAGGAAGACCGACCAGCCTTGCTGCACGTCGGCATCATCCTCGACGATCAGGACTCTCGGCGTCGAGACCGCTCGCCAAGGAAGCTCGGAAGTGAAGAACAGGTCATTGACCTCGAGTTCGGTCGCGGTTGCCGTCGCCACTGTAGCAGCCATTTTCCCTCCCAGTTGCAGGACCAGCCGACCGTCCTTCGGCTCCTTCTTCGGCACTCGGAGAGGTACACCTCACAAGGCGTCGCGCCGCCTCCCATCTTGAGACGGCGGCGGCGCTCAGCGCGAAGGCACCCCGAGCAGGGCCATTCGCGGCGAACCGGCGAGCGCGGCCGGCCTGCTTCGGGCCGGCCGCACCGGGCATCAGTTCGGGTTGAACAGCAGCTCGAGCAGATTGGAGGTGACGACACCCAGTGCGTTGTGGCCGACACTGAGGGCTGCCGACTGCGCGTAGACCTGCAGTCCGATGGCTGCCGGGCCGAGGCTCAGCGGGAAGGAGCCGGTGCCGGCGGTCGGGAACCAGGTGAACGACACGACCGGGTTCGTGTACTGGAAGCAGCCGGGGGCGCCGAGGAACGCCAGCGAGATGTTGGTCTGGCTGAAGTCCATGACCGTGACGCCGACCGGGCTGGTGTTGGAGACGTTGGTGGTGACCACGTTGAAGGTCGAGCCGGTGACGGGGCGAGCGCTGGCATCGAGCGCCAGCGGCAGGCCGAGCTCGACGCCGGTCGAGAATCCGGCCAGCCCGCTCCAGTCGACCTGCGGGCTGACGAGATGCCCGGCACCGGCGCTGAAGCCGACGATGGAGTCGTTGCCGGCGCTGCCGCCGTTGCCGAGGCTCGGGCCGAACGCGAGGTTGACGTGGCCGCCGGGCAGCAGCTCGAGCTGGATGTCGTTGGCCACCGCGCCGGGCGTGTAGGTGCCGTTCTGCCAGTTCGGGATGTTGGCCCAGGTGATGCGGACACCGCCGTTCGGGCTCGGATCCTCGTACCAGATGTTGCCGCCGGCGGTCGGGTCGAGATCACACATGTGTCCCGCCCAGACCGGCAGGCCAGCGCCCGTCGTGCCCGCGAACGAGGTCGGCGTGTATCCCGAGTTGGCGCCGTTGGACGCGAACGAGGGGTCGACCGAGTTGCCAAGGTAGATCCGGCCGTTCGAGTTGACGGTGATGTCGACGCAGCTGCCGCCCGGCGCCGGGCCGGGGAACGGGAAGCCGTTCGGGAACGCCGCGATCGGCAGCGTCTCGATGATCGACGCGTCGTCCCAGCTCACGCTCGAGCTCGAGGTGTAGGTCTGCGTCACCAGGTCGATGCCGTTGGTGGCGGCCGTCGTCGCATCGTAGGCGTTGCCGCCGGGGATGATCAGGTAGTTGCCACCGGTCACCGAGTCGGCGTTGTAGATGATCGTCCAGCTGGTGTTGGTCAGATCGACCGCGCTGCCGCCGGCGAACTGTTCGTGCGTCATGCGCGGGCGCGGCCCACAACCCTCGCCCGAGACGTCCTTGACGGCGATGCCGCCGCCGGTCGTCGTGTAGTGGATGCTGACGTTGGCGACCCGCGGGTTGATCGTGCCGGCGTAGGCCACGTTCTGGGCCGAACCGGCGTTGATCTGCATCTCGTTGGTCGCGTAGATGTTGCCGTTGCCCGCGACCGTGCCGTTGGTGTAGGCGTGGGCCCAGGTGTCGGACGCGAGCATGATGCCGTAGGTGCCCGGCGCCAGCACGATCGGCGTGGCGAGCGGGACCGTCGTCGGCAGGCCGGCGCCGGCGGTCGTGAGCGGGTCGGTGGTGAGGGTCGTCCACGCGGCCGCGGTCAGCTCGTTGCCGACGTAGCTGGTCGCACAGGATCGCACCTCGAGCGTGCCGGCAACGCTGGCGACGCTGCTGGAGTTGACGTCGATCTGGGAGATGGTTGTCGGCAGGTAGACGGAGAGATCGAACATGACCACGCCGCCGACGGCGCCGGCATTGTTGTTGGCGAACGTCGTGGTGAGGGGCGACTGGGCGGTGACCGCCGAGATTGCCAGGGTCAGTGCTGCGAGAGTACGGATCGGTTCCATTGGCTTCGTCTGGGGTTGGGTGAGCACAAGGGGGAGAGGGGTTTCCGGCGGGACCAAGGGGTCCTGCCGGCCGTAAAGTGCTGACGACGGAGAATCGCCCAGGGTTCCGCGGATTGCACCATGCCATTGCGCGAACCGGTTCCCTCCCTCTTCAGTCGGCTGTAGAACGTGACGAATGCCTCCAGCCGCGGGCGGGCCGTGACCCGATGCACCGGGAAACCGCCGCCCGGCAGCCGTCAGCAGCATGGGCCAAGGGCCGCCTTGCCGTTCCACCGACCGGCAACGGGCCGCACCTGGCTGACTGTCGCCGGCGGGACGCCGACCCCGTCCGTCGGGGGTCGCCTGCTATACCTTCCAATTCCATGCACCGTCCACTCGCCCTCGCCACAGCCCTCATCGCCACTGCCCTCGCCGCGCAGGCGCCGCCGGTCAAGGTCCCTGAGCACAAGGTCCCTGACCACAAGGTTCCTGAACAGAAGACGCCGACCGCGGCACCGCAGCCCCCCAGCACGAGCACCTGGTTCTCGCAGCTGAAGCAGACGACCGAAGCCGCGGAGGGCGTCATGAAGATGACGGGCACGTTCCCGTTCCGGAACCCGCACCAGGAGGAGATCGAGTGGCGCGACTTCTCCGCCAGCTGCGCCTGCTCGCATCTCGAGTTCACGGTCGGCACCCGGCGCTACTGGCTGAAGCCGAAGCCGCGCGAACTGGTGCAGATCGTCGCGGCCGAAGGCGACGGCGCCGAGCAGCGGGTGCCGGTCGCGGTGATCCCGGTGCACGGCGGCGAATCGGGCACGGTCGAGGTCCACGTCGAGCTCAACGGCAAGATCTTCAAGAAGTCGGTGCTGGTCGACATCCACTCGAGCGATGCGACCGAACCGCAGACCCGATTGAACTTCGAGGTCAACCGCACCGCGCCGATCGTGGTCACGCCACCCGAGGTCGACCTCGGCAACGTGCCGCCGGACGAGCAGCGCGAGTTCACCGTCGAGGTGGTCGCGGCCGGACAGAAGGAACTCGAGATCGGCGCGCCGCCGGACCTGCCCTCCGGGGTGAAGGTCGAGTGCACGAAGGTCACGAACAACGGCATTCCGGTCTGGACGATCCACGGCACCTACGGTCCGTACAAGTTGAACTGCGGTGGCCCGGTGCTGCTGAAGTTCACCAC
>JAGQRA010000307.1 GCA_020425885.1 Planctomycetota bacterium
CGCCGTCTGCACTTCCGACAGCACGGCTTTCAGCCGCTCCTCGAACTCGCCGCGGTACTTGGCGCCGGCGATCAGGCTGCCCATGTCGAGTGCGAACACGGTCTTGTCCTTGAGCCCTTCGGGGACGTCGCCACGTACGATGCGTTGCGCCAGACCCTCGGCAATCGCCGTCTTGCCGACACCGGGCTCGCCGATCAGGACCGGGTTGTTCTTCGTCTTGCGCGACAGGATGCGGATGACCCGCCGGATCTCCTCGTCACGGCCGATGACCGGATCCAACTTGCCCTGCTTGCACGCCTGCACCAGATCGCGGCCGTAGCGCTCCAGCGCTTCGTAGGTCGCCTCGGGATTCTGGCTCTGCACGCGCTGATTGCCGCGCACGTCCTTCATCGCATTGAGGAAGCGCGACTCCTCGATGGCGAGGGCCGAGAGCAGATCACGGACATCGCCTTTGGCTGCCGCCAGGATGGCGAGGAACAAGTGCTCGACCGAGACGTACTCGTCGCGCATCTTCTTTGCCTGCTTCTCCGCAGCGGTCAGCACCTCGGCGACCTCTGCGGTCAGATAGATCTTGTCCGCCGAGTAGCCCGGCCCTGACACCTTGGGCTTCTTTCTCAGGTCGGCCTCGAGCCCTCCGATCAGGGCGTCGATCGGTACCTGCATGCGCTGCAGCAGGCGTTGGATGAGCCCATCTGCCGGTTCGACGAGCGCCAAGAGCAGGTGTGCCACATCGATCTGTTGGTGACCGAAGGCCACGGCCTTGGTCTGGGCGAGTTGCAGAGCCTCCTGCGACTTCTGGGTGAGTTTCTGGGTATCCATGCGAGTTCCTCTGCCGGCCACGGAGCAGGTCCCGTGCCGCAGAGAGAACTGATCGCTACCATTTATAATATATATACTTACGCCTCACACGCAGCGCTCTGGATACTGCCATTTCGGCGCAATCGACTTCGGTCATGCCATCTTGGCGCAAGAGCTGATCAGACGCGGAGCTCGGTCCCCAACCCGGCATCGACTGCACCGGCAATACGCGGCTCGATCTCGTTCGCGATGAACTCGTCGACCTGTTGCGGCGCGCGGCCGACGAACCGCATCGGGTCGAGCAGGTCAGGCAGATCGTCGCGTATGGCAGCAAAGGCGGGGTCGGCGGCGATCAGGTCCAGCAGCGGATTGTCCCGCCCCTCGACCTTGATCGCCTGCGCCGCGGCCCGGCTGTGTACGCGCACTCTTTCGTGCAGGTCCTGACGATCGCCACCCTTCTGCACTCCGGCCATCAGGATCTCCTCGGTGGCAAGGAACGGCAGCTGTGCGGTCAGCTTGCGCTGGATCACCTTCGGATAGACGACCATTCCCCGCACGACGTTCTCCATCAGCATCAGCACACCATCGATGGCGAGGAAGCTCTCGGGGATCGCGATCCGACGGATCGCCGAATCGTCGAGGCTACGTTCGAGCCATTGGGTCGCGGCGGTGTGGGCGGTGGTGTTCGCCGCCTCGATGACGTAGCGGGCCAACGAACATGCGCGCTCGCAGCGCATCGGGTTCTTCTTGTAGGCCATCGCCGAACTGCCTATCTGCTTCTCCTCGCTGGGCTCCTCGAGTTCGCTCTCATGCGACAGCAGCCGCATGTCGGCCCCGAACTTGCTCGCCGACTGCGCGACCGCCGACAGCACCTGGTGGATGCTCCAGTCGATCTTGCGGGTGTAGGTCTGACCGCTGACAGGGATCACGCGGGAGAAGTCCATCGCCTCGGCGACACGAAGGTCGACGTCGGCGACCTTCCGGTGATCACCGCCGGCCAGAGTCAGGAACGTGGCCTGCGTGCCGGTCGTACCCTTGACACCTCGGAACGGCAGCCAGTCGGCGATACGACGCACCTCGTCCAGGTCCAGCGCGATGTCCTGGGCCCAGAGGCATGCGCGCTTGCCGACCGTCACCGGCTGCGCCACCTGGAAATGCGTGTAGCCGAGACATGGTTCGTCCCGCCACTTCGCCGCGAAGGTGGCAAGTGCGCGCAGCACCGCGACGAGGCGAGCTTCGACCAGGCGCAACGCCTTGCGATAGAGCACGAGGTCGGCATTGTCCGTAACGAAGCAGCTGGTCGCTCCCAGGTGGATGATCGATCGCGCCTTCGGTGCCAACTCACCGTAGTGGTGGACGTGCGCCATGACATCGTGGCGCAGATCCTTCTCGAGCGCGGCGACGCGATCCCAGTCGAACGTGTCCCTGACCCGCTCGAGATCGGCGATCTGGTCTGCAGCTACTGGAAAGCCGGCGGCATGCTGAGCCTTGGCCAGGGCGATCCAAAGGTCCCGCCACGTGCCATGGCGCGCGCGGGGGGAAAAGAGCCGGGCCATCTCCCGGCTCGCGTAGCGCTCGATCAGCGGATGATCGAAGCGATCGCCTCGGTCGGTCATTGCGTCCTGTCTACCCGCAGACCGCCGAGGACGCCACGGTCAGCAGGAGACCCAGACCCGCCTGGTGATGTTCTCATAGCGGGGCGGGCACCAGACGCGGCGGCAACCACCCGGATCGACGATGCCCCAGTGGCGGTGGCCGCACGGGTCATAGGTCCAGCCGTAGGTCGGTTCGATGTGCTCGATGTGCCAGTGACCCGCCTCGACCAGGACCGCCTCGGTTACCAGTTTCCAGTGGCCACGGTGACGCACGGGCTCCGGGCGGACCACCCCAGCCCTGCCCGGCAGACGGGGTTGAGGGACCTGCCTCGCGCCGGCCTGGCGACCGTGGTCCGAACGGCCCGGACTGACCACACTGGCACGTCCACGGCCGGTCCGGTCGTGCGGAACGACCGGCTTGACTTCCAGGGGAGCGCGGGAGGGGACGACGACTTCCCGCGCGGTGCGGCGGCTGCGAGACTCCTGCGCCGGCGCAGAGACGGCGGCCAACAACATGGCCGCCACGATGATGACCGGTAGTGGTTTCATGACGACCCGAAGAGCGCGAACAGCGTGCCGACGTTCGTTGCCGCAGAACCAGGGCCCATTCCCGCAGGCTCCGCGAGCCGTTGTCTCCCGCGCGCACCGGATGTCGGCGACAGCGTGTCCTGACGGCGAGACGGGCCGATCACGCGAACGGTCACAGGA
>JAGQRA010000308.1 GCA_020425885.1 Planctomycetota bacterium
ACGATCTCCCCCGGCACGTAGGTGTGCGCGTCGGTCAGATCCTGGTCGGCGTGCTGCACGCCCGCGTCACGGCACACGATCAGAGGCTCGACCGTGCGCATCCGGAACAGTTCGAGAGTCACTTCGGCGAGCATAAGAGGAGAAAGGTGGGAGCGGCCGGGCTGGGGAAAAGGGGAAGAAAAGGAGAGTCGAGCCCACTCTGGGGTCGCTGCGGACCACCGCTCCCGGGTGTGCCACGGCGCAGCTTACCGGCGTGTCACCCGTCCAGGTAGTCGGCTAGGGCGGCGCGATAGTGCTCGATCGTTCGACCTGAGAGTCCGGCGTCGACGAGGCGCAGGACGAAGTTCTGGACGAGTTGCTCGCGCCGCACGGGCCACTCGAACTGATCGGCCCGGCGTGCCGCCGCGAGCGCCGAGCGGAACCGCGGCTCGGCCTGAAGCAGGTCGAGCGCGGCGTCGTGCCTGACCTCCTGAACGAACGCCGTGCGCAGCTCCGGCGACTCGGTCAAGTAGCTGTCGTCGAGCAGGCGCATGGCCTGAGCGAGACTGAGGGGCGGGTCTGGAGGAGCCGTTGCGACAAGCATCGAGGCGAAGCGCGTGGTGCCCAACTCGGACTGGAGCCGCGCGACCTCGGCTTCCAGCTCGGCGATGCGGCTCGATTGCTTCGCGTCACCGTCGCTGGCCGTGCTCGCCGCCTCGCGCACCATGACGTCTCCGGACAGCTCCGGGGTCGCTGGGCGAACCAGTTCTCCGTCCGACTCGCCCAGGCTCGAACCGCGGCGGTCGTGAGGCAGGACCAAGGCATCGCAACCGCAGTAGCGGCGACCGAACGCCGCGCCGATCGAGCCCGAGAGGATCGACAAGCACACGGCGAAGGTGACGAAGGATGATGCGCTGCCCACGTCATGATTGTAGCAGAGGTGGCCCGCGCGCGCACTAACACAACACGCCCAGCAACTACCTACCTCTCCCTTCTCAAAGGCGGGCTTGGCGATATAATTGACACGGCATTCGCATTACACACCAGTGCATATCGCGAGGACTCCCTCAGTGATGGTCAGGATCCCATTTCTCAGCAAGAGCGCGGACCGAGAGTCTCTGGCGCGTTGTTTGGATCTCGCGGCCGAGCGTAGCGGTGTTGGCGCTGACGCGGCTGTTCGGGTCATGTCGCTCTTTTTCGAGGCCGTCGCGGACGAGCTGACGAAGGGTAGGGTCGTCCGGGTCCCAGGGTTCGGCATCTTCGTGCCAGCGCCGATCCCCGAGCGCCACCGCCGTGCCTCCCGGAACCCGACCCCTCGCTGCAAGCCTTCCTTCAGCCCGAGCCGGGGGCTGCGCGCGCAGGTCGCACTCGGAGCGGGGCCGAACCCCGAGAACGTCCGCATCCTGAAGCGGCACCGCAGCAACCACGCGAACGCGACCGGCACGAGGCGCGTCTTCTCCGCCATGCAGGCACTACGGCAGCAAGTTGCGTCCCAGCTCGGCCGGACGGGCGCGTAGGACCAGGACGACCCGCATGACGAAGCGCCAGCCCGAGGCAACCAGACGCTCTACGCGCGTCGAGCTGCGCCCGCCAACGGACAAGCTGACCGCCGTGCCCTACTCGACACCGAATGATCCTGACCGGCGCTTCATCGACCTGCGTGCGCACCCAGAGCAGGTCGAGCTGATCCACGAGTTGGACGGGCGACCAGCGATGCGGGAGCAAGTCGAGCTGCTGAACGCACGGTCCAGCCCATTCTTCTCGATCGGGTGCGAGCGCGCGGTGAGCAGGCTGCGCCGGGAGGACGGTTCGCCCGTCTGGAAGACCACTTCCTACGTTCAGTTCGCTTTCGTCGATCCCGCACGCTGCCAGATCGCGAGCTACGAGCCGATCGTGCGGGCGCTGCACGAGGCACTCGACTGCGGCGTGGAATCGAACGAATGGAATCGGCTCGTCGAGCTGGAACCTGACCCGATCGTTCTCCAGCCCGCGGGCCGGCGCGCATGGAGCATGACGATCTGGACCACGGCCTACGCGCTGGATGGCGAGACTTCGGTCCACGAATGGAGCCTGTGCATGCTGGCCCAGACTGCCGCGATGGCCCAGTGGATCCGGCTGGGAAGCCTCGATGCCACCGACGTTTGACTTCGTGTCACTGAAACTGTCGAAACCCGGTCATGCGTCCTCTAGCACGAAATCACGGGAAGGAGCGGGGCGGCCAGCGAAGAGGTCGGCGCAGAGCTGCGCCGCGTCCGCTTCGACCCTGGTGGCCATGCTCTGGAAGAGCGCGTCGACCTGCTGCAGGTCCAGCGGGCCGAGTGGATCGGGACGAGCCGACCAGCAGACCCGACCATCCCTGGAGACGTGCGAGTCCGCGCTTCTGCCACGAGCAGGACCAACCTGAACGCGACGCGAGCTGGACTCGCCATGTTGCCGCGACAGGTTGCGCATGCCGAGCAGTTGCAGGTGCGTCGCGAGCAACGGGCCAGCGGGCTCGTAGAGGTCAGGTAGACCGCGCGCCGGGTCCTCGACATGGGGGAACAAGCGGCCGTATGCCACGACCATCGCGTCGACCAGCGCGCGCCGGGCCAGCAGGGTCAGGGTCGCGTCGGGCTGACTGACGAGCTTGAGGCACGAGTCCGCGGCGAGCAGGTCATCGAGCGCGAGCGCCAACTGGACGAAGCGCGCGACGCGCCCACGACGCCCCGAGAGGTCTTGCTGGCCGCCCGCGGATTCGTTGTGAGCGGAAGAACTCGGGTCGCGACAGTTGCGGTTCATGCGGACAGGCTCCTGCGCGACAGGGTGCGCTTGCGCGACCGCAACTTCGGAGCGACCGGGTTGACCTGACGGGTCCAGGCCAAGATCTGCTTCGCGGTGCATTCCTCGAACCAGAGCACGTCGAAGAGCCAACGGATCTCGCCGGACTGCGCGCAGCCGATCACCGTGCTGTGCAGGCCGCTGCGCCGGATTTCCCACCTGAGGTGTGGCATGTGAACCTGCGCGACCTCCACGGCCCACTCGGCGATGTAGTGGCATGCGTGATGCACCTGGAACCACTCGATCGAATCGGGCCGGGGAAACCGCCTTTCCAGCCAAGCGTTGCCCATGCTGTGCAGGTATGGCGGCAGCTTGGGGTCGTAGCGGAAACTCCTGTCGAGCTGGTGCGGACTCAGGTGCGGGTGCTTCCGCAGGACCAGGACCTTGCGCGACCGCATCCAGTGTCGAAGACAGCGATGCAGCAGCTTCCTGATCCTTGGCATCTGGACGATGGGCCGGATCCAGGACCACCGGGTTCGCAAGTTCAGCACGCGGGTTCTGGACGTGGCGAACGGATGAGGGGGAGCTGGGTTGGCGTAGCACTTCACGAGATGCACTCTTCGACGCTCATCCTTCTTGTCCGACCGGCTCCCGCTGACGAGCTGTCATTGGGGAGCGGCTGACGAGACGGTCCTCGCTGCGCTCGGACGGCGCTCGGCTGCGCCTCGCGCCGATTCGCTAGGACTTCGTCCGGTGAACCGAGTGGGTTGGCTTGGAGATGAAGCTGGATGGGTCGGGCACGGGGGCTCTGTCTTGTTCCTCCGGTAAACCTGGGACGAGTTTCCGCCACATGGCGCGCGCCAAGGGCTCCGAGGGGCAACCGCTTGACGTGGTCCGCGACCGTTCGCCTAGGTATTCCCAGTTCTCTGGCGACAGCGGCGACGCATCCGGCGTGGCGCTGGAACGACGCGACCAGTGCATCCACGGGAATGTCCCTCTGCGGGCGGCCCGGCTTCTTCTTAGCTGGCGGCAGGACCACGGCCCGCATATCGCCTCGTGCCGACTCCCTGTGCAGAGGCTTGGTCGTCACCTTGCGGTCACGGGCCTGGATCTCCTTCTTCCGTTCCTTCCATCCTTCTACATCGCGCCAGAGGCCCATAGGGCGTGAGACGGGCGACAAACGCTCTTCGTTGGGCTTCCGTGCGGCGGAAAGAGCAAGAAACACGCGGTGTTCGATGGGGAGGTAAGCGCCGGGCTTGTTCCACTTCCGGGAGTAATCCACGACCCGTCGAACGTGCTTGCCGAGTTCACTCGGGGATGCCGGCGGCAAGGTCACGGCCAGATCGTCCGTGGAGTGCGCGTAGAGCGGTTCGACGTGAACTGAGTCCTCCGGAATCTCCCGTCCGAGGGTCTCGACCACAACCCGGCGAATCAGGCTGGCCAAGGTCTGGGGTGCCCACCTAAAACCCGACTTCAGCCAGAACTCCCTGGCCAGCACGAAGTCCACAAGGAGAACGCAGTGTCGGTGGACGTTCAGGTCACCACGGTCAAGAGAGGCATCGCGGATGGCGAAGAGCCCAACAATCGGAGACGCCGCGCTGTTTGGGTCCTTGGTCTGCTGCCAAAGCGCGGCCTCGATTCGCCGCAGTTCTTGGTCGACGACGAACGGGTCAGATCCTGAGAACTCGATCGTGACGAACAGCCCGCGGACCTCTGGGTGAATCGCTGCGAGCAACTCGGCCTTGGCTTGGCAGTTTCGACTCAGGTGGTAGCACTGAACGCGACGGCACGCGGCGCACAAGTCAACCTGTCCGCACGGGAACCGGCTGCTCCATCCACTTGCTTCGTCGTCACGGTTGGCCAGGGGGCAGGACCTCAGGTTCCAGGCCATCTTCTGGAGCCGACCTCGCTCGACAGTATGCTCCGACGCCAGTCGATGCAGCATCGCTACGATCGCGAGGCGATACCGCAGCCGGGCCTTCTTCCACGCCGGAACGGTCTTGGAGGCAGGGGCCACAGCGAGACGCTCACTGCGCGCCATTCGAGCGTTGGCGCGATGATCTCGGCATCACACGAGATCGATCGATTGGCCGACCCGCGTGCGAAGGCAGATGGCTCACTCTAGGTTCTGGCACTGCCGTGCTTGTCAGGTCGCCATGCCGAAGTTCGAGTAGATCACGAATCGAGGCTTGTTCTCGTCGAAGGTCTTGAACGGCTGTCAGCACCTGCTGCAGCAGGTCGGTCACACTCATCCTTGCGCGGTAGCAGTCACGGGATCTGAGAGGCGGGATGGTGGGCTCACTCATTGGTGACGGCCTGCCTTCGACCCGCACCCGCGATTCGTCCAGCATTGCATCCTGGGGACCTGTCACGGATGCCTCCTTCCGAGCTTGAGCCAAAACTCCACCAACCATGCAGCGCAGGTGAGCCGCGTTCCGCCATCGGACGCACAACGCAGGACGATCCCGCGTTGTCCTTTCGTGGCTTGCCGATGCAGCTTGCTGCGATGAGGGCGGGATCCCGTGAGTCGCTCTGCTAGCTTCGGGCCGTCCTTCAATAGGGGCACCAGGAGGTAGTGCTCATCTTCTGGGAGGCGAGACAACAAGTCCTGAACGTCTCCGTTCATCGCCCCCTCCTCTGCTCACCGCTCGTTCGCTTGATCCACGAATCGAGGTCGTCGACGTGGAACACGCGGCGAGCGCCGACGTGGTGGACGCGCGGGCCATCGCCCGAGCGAACTGCGCGCTCAAGCGTTGACCGAGAGACACGACAGTGCAGCGCAGCTTCTTCAACGCTGCGCCACGGAGAAGGAAGCACCGGATCGGGTGCTGAGCCCATGACACGACTCCCCCGAGCCAGCCGGCACGGGTGCGAGAAGGTGATGGGCTACTTGCTCCGCCCGCGTTCTCGGTCCGGGGAATGCCCGAACTGGCGCGGTTTTCGCCTCGGTGTTGGTATGACGCCGCGCGGTCTACAGGCGTCACGGCGAAGCATAACAGATCATGCTCAGGCTGTCACTACCGACGAGATGTTCACAGCGATGACGCCTTCAGGCAGGAGGACACCGTCGTCGATCAGCCTGCCAAGAAAGGCCCTGAGGTGCCTGAGCGTTCCGCGGCGCTTGGGGCGGTATCCCTTGTCAGCAAGCCACGCGCGAGCAGCCGACTCGTGGGCGATGTGGACCTCCGTAACGAAGGTCTTGACGTGCACGAAGGACGGAACCCAGGAGGGATCATCAACGCGATCCAGGGCTCTGCGCAGATCGTGGACCAAAGACGTTCGCTCATCTCCCCGCGCCTTCGCCAACCGTTGTCCTATTTCGTGGCAGCGCGCAAGGACCATGGGACCCGCTCTTGCTTCTAGTTCACGAAGCAGAGTCGACGCCTCAGGCCGCATGATGCGACGGCGCACAGACTCCAACCTGCCAAGATCGCGCAGATCTACGACCGGGACCGGCCGGTCCAGAGTCTCTGAGCGGGGCAGCTCGGCATCGATGCCTTGGATCTGACGAGCGGCTAGATCGGCGTTCTTGCGTTGCTGCGCCGCATGCAGAACCTCCAATAGCCGAATACGCCACTCGAATCGCTTGAGGCGCGGGCGCAGAGGAACAGCCGTGTCCTCTGCATCCTCGACGAAGAAGTCCAGGCACTGCTGCAGGTTCATCGCGCGACTTATCCTAGACGAGCCATGGCCTCTTGTGCCTTCCGCTGGTCGAACTCGGCATACTGCTCCGTCATTCGCGTGTCGGTGTGCCCGAGAACCGCTCTCGCAACCTCGATGCCAGCGGCACTTCGGATCCGGGTGCCTGCGCTGTGGCGAAGCTGGTAGGGCGTCCATCGCTTGATGGGCTTCTCGCATCGCAGCTTCCGGTCGTGGTTCAGCCGCTGTATCGCTCGCGTCACAGCCTGTCGCAGCGACACTGGCGAGTAGCTATCGCCTACGACCCGCGTCTCGCGTTCAGATCGCTCGCGGTCGTAGCGCCTCAGGTGTGAGGCCCATAGGGGTGTCTGACGAGCCGCCCTTCGTGCCGCGGCATCCTCAGCGATTGCCTCGCGGGGCGAGAACAGCGGTTCGTTGGGGCCGCGGAGAAGGAACTCTGCAAGGACGGCCTGCGCCTCGGGTCCGAAGAGGATGTCTCTGACCCGTCCGTAGCGAGAGGTCTTGTGCTTCTCGCGCCGATGCACCCAGGTGCCGCCTGATCGATCCAGATCGCACGGTCGGAGGCTGAGGACCTCGGATGGTCGCGCGCCGGTCCACCACAGGACTCGCACCAGTGCTCGGACTTGGCGACTCAGATACGGCAGCACGGCCTCGAACGACTCTGATGGAACAAGGACTCGTGGCGTGCCCTCGCGGACGCCGAACTCTCCCTCGCGCAGGCCGGCGACCGCCTTGAGAGCGTGATGGATGCTGCCCGGCACCAACTCTTCCGCCACCGCCCACTGGAAGCACCGCTTGATCGCGTTCGTGCGCCAGTTAACCTCTGATCGGCACAGGGGCTTGCTCTTGCCCTCGATGCCGCACCCGCGCCGGATCATGAACTCTCTGACCGCTTGTAGGCGCTTCGGGCCGAAGGCCGAAGCAGCCTCCGTTCCGCACAGGGTGCGCAGGGGCTGCAGCGCGATCCTGATGCGGTCGTGGTTGTTGGCCTTCCACTCGTCCGGGTGCTTGCGGCCGAGGTGTTCCAGGAAGCGGTCGGCCAGACGATCGATGGTCAACTCGTCCGACCTGCCGCGCCCACGCAGGTCGCGGAGCATCTCGTCCGTGACCTTGCGTCCGTTGAGCAGCCACTGCGCCTTGAACTGGTCGAAGCGGCGGCGGGTTTCGGGCTCATCGAACCTGCCGAAGCGGTAGGTCTTACCGGAGAACTTGGCGATCGACAGACCGTCCTTGGTCTGCGTGAGGGATGGGCCAGCGTGGCTCATGGCGGTTTCCAGAGGGCAAAGGTTTCGGGGTGAAACCTTCGGGGTCGGGAAGCCGCGCAAGCCCAAGGGGCAGGGTTCGCCACGAAGTGGCGATCGGCTAGGGATTTCGAGCAGATGCTAGCCGGCTGCGCCCAACTGTCGACTCCCTCCTTGTAAGGGAGGCGCTCTACCAACTGAGCTACGGGCGTCAGTGGCGCGACAGCGTAGCCATCCATGCGAATGCTGTCGATGCGGGTTTGCCACCGCGCGCCGCGCCAACCTCAGCGGATGATCTCCTTCTTCGGCGGCGACTTCCCATCGCCCGTCTTCGTCGCATTCGCCTTGGCAAGCTCGGCCACGATCGCCTGCTCCCAACCGTCGGGATCGAAGTTGAACGGGCCCTGGCCACCGGCGTACGCGATCTTGCCATCGGTGCCGACGAGGTAGAGCCGGTCCGGCCAACCGCCGTAGGCCTTGCCGACCTTGTCGTCGACGCGATCGATCAGGGCCGGCATCGGCAGGTGGAGATCCTTGATGCAGGTGCCCGCGACGGTGGCGCGTTCCGCATCGGTGATCGGGTCTTCGACCATGCCGAACGAGGTCGGGCTGCGACTGTCGATGGCGTGCGCTTCGCGAATGTAGACCAGGAAGAAGGCGACGTCCGCGCCGTGCTTCTCGAAGATCGCCTTCAGCCGACCGGCCGAGCTGCGGAACGGCGGTCAAGTGTAGCTGCCGAAGATCAACGCCACCGGCTTGTTGCCGGCGAACGAGCTCAGCTTGACGGTCTCGGCCTTCGCATCGCTGCCCTTCGCTTCCTTGCCCTTAGCGGCCTCGGTGTCCTCGTCTCCGGCGGACGCCTTGACGGCATCGTGGAACGGCAGTTCGAAGTCGGGTGCCGGATCACCGACCCGCGGCAGCATCGGTTGCACCGGCCGCCGAGCCCCTGCGCCGGCGCCACGCCGACCCTGACCACGTCGACCTGCCGGTGTTCGCTGTGGCCTTGCGTCGAGGTCCTTCTCGTCGATGGCACCATTGCCGTCGCGATCGAGGTTGCCGAAGGCGGTGTCGCCGCGCGGGTACTCGGCGCGGTCGATCTTGCCGTCCTCGTTCTTGTCGTACTTCCGCAGCAGGGTCGCGAACGCCTCGGCACTGATTCCGAAGCCGGCGCGACCACGGCCCGGGCGTTCGCGACCTGCTCCTTCACCTTGGGCATCAACGGGAATGGCGAACATGAAGGCGCATGCCAGCAGCGGGATCGAGTTCATCGGGATGCTCCGGTGTCGGCGCCATGCTCGGCGGCGGCGGGCGCGCGTCCAGGGCCATACCGCGCATCACAGAATTGCGACGATTCGGCTCCGCGACCTTGAGTGACGAGGCGTGCTGCGGTCGCATCCTGAGCTATCGTTCGCATCGAACAACCTCGCAAGCCACATGGAACCACGCCAAGTCCTCTCGTTCGTCGACGATGTCTGGGAGCAGGACATCGTTCCCCAGCTCACCGACTACATCCGCATCCCCAACAAGTCGCCGGCGTTCGACGCCGACTGGGAGAAGGCCGGCCACATGCAGAAGGCCGTGGACCTGATCTCGGGCTGGTGCAGGGAGCAGAAGATCGAGGGGCTGACCGTGGAGGTCATCAAGCTCGAGGGGCGGACGCCGCTGATCTACATGGAGGTGCCCGGCGAGGGCGACGATTGCGTCCTGCTCTACGGGCACCTCGACAAGCAGCCGGAGATGGTCGGTTGGTTCGATGATCTCGGGCCGTGGCAGCCGGTGCGCAAGGGCGACAAGCTCTACGGTCGCGGTGGCGCCGACGACGGCTACGCGGCCTACGCGTCGCTGACCGCGATCCGCGCGCTGCGCGAGGCCGGCGGCATCCACTCGCGCTGCGTCATCATCATCGAGGGTTGCGAGGAGAGCGGCAGCTACGACCTGCCCTTCTACATCGACGCGCTGCAGTCGCGAATCGGCAACCCGAGCCTCGTCATCTGCCTCGACTCGGGCTGCGGCAACTACGACCAGCTGTGGTGCACGACGTCGTTGCGCGGCATGACCTCGGGCGAGCTCCGCGTCGAGGTGCTGACCGAAGGTGTCCACAGCGGCGACGCGAGCGGCATCGTGCCGAGCAGCTTCCGCGTCTTCCGTGAGCTCATGGCCCGGCTCGAGGACGGCAAGACCGGCGAGATCCTGCCCAAGCCGTTCCACGTCAAGATCCCGAAGCAGCGCAAGCAGCAGGCGGCGACCTGCGCGCGCGTGCTCGGCAACGATCTGTGGAAACGGTTCCCGTGGGCCGAGGGTACCAAGCCGATGGCGAAGGACCGGACCGAGCTCGTGCTCAACCGGACCTGGCGACCGTGGGTCGAGCTGATCGGTGTCGATGGTGTGCCGGCCGTCGGCAACGCCGGCAACGTGCTGCGGCCCTACACCTCCGGCAAGCTGTCGGTGCGGCTGCCACCGCGAGCCGATCCGAAGGCCTGCACGGCGGCGTTGACCAAGCTTCTGACCCAGAAGCCGCCGTACGGCGCCAAGGTGACGTTCACGCCCGATGAACCGGCTTCGGGTTGGGATGCGCCGCCGCTGTCGCCGTGGCTCGAAGACGCCTGCGCGCAGGCCTCGCAGACCTTCTTCGGCAAGCCGTGCGTCTACATGGGCGAGGGCGGCACGATCCCGTTCATGGGCATGCTCGGCGAGAAGTTCCCCGCGGCCCAGTTCATGAT
>JAGQRA010000309.1 GCA_020425885.1 Planctomycetota bacterium
CGGTGAGTGGAGCTGTCCTGCACGCGCGCATGCTAGGTGACGATCGGCGATCGGATAGCCCCTCGCAACGCCCGAGGGCACACCGCTGCGCCGAGCCGCATTCGGATGGCTCGAGTCCCACGGCTTGGTGTCGGGCATTCCTGTTCCTCTTGGCGCGGACGACGAGCCTCGCCTTTCCCATGCAGCGTTGCGCACGGCGGAATCCGGGCATCACTCCGGTATCGGTTTTCTTGTCGGCTCGCGCCCGGATCCGCCAGCGGTCTTCGCTCACGGACCCAGAGGCGGTCGTGCGGACGCACCGTGACATCCGACGAAGACCTAGGGCTACGGTCGCTCGTTCGAGGACGACGATGGCGTGCTGCAGTCGACGCTGACCGCCCAGTTCCTTGGCTCCGCCGGCCACGTGGTGATCGGCATCTCGCAGTACGACAACGACCCGCTCGATGCCGGTAGCCAGGAGCTCTGGCTCGATCAGCCCTACAACGTCGAACGGCAGCCCGACGGGCCCGGCGCCGCCAACAAGCTCACGCAGTGGAGCGGCACGACCAACAGCGGCGGCGCCTACACGCTGACCCTCGCCGGTGCCAGCTACGCGGCGCCGACGACCGCGCTGGAACCGGCCAACGCCTGGGCCCTGGTGCTGCCGCAGTCCTACCCGGGCCAGCAACTGTTCGCGCCCGATCTGCCGTATCAGCACACGCTGACCGGCGAGCTGGTGTGGGTCGACCACGTCGCGACCGCCGACCGCGGCCTTCTACTCGCCATTGCCCATCTACAACCAGAGCAACGGTACCTACGGGCCGCACAACTCCGCGACCATCACGCGTCTCGGCACGGGCAGCTACCGCGTGGACATGCCTGATGTCTTCTCGTCCCACAGCTCGGTGGCGACCGCCGTCGCCGAGGATTACGGCGATTCCCACGCAACCGTGCGTCGGTGGGTGCCGAACGGCAATGGCACCAGCGTCTACGTCGCGACGTTCGACCCCGCGGGCAACCCGACCGACGCCCCGTTCCACCTCAACTACACGACGAACCACCCCGCCGGCACCCTGGCCAAGAACACCATCATCGGCCACGGCTGCGGCAGCACCTTGCTGAGCCCGATCACGCGACCGGTCACCGGCACCAACTGGACCTATCAGGTCACCGATGCACCGGCCGGAGTAGGCGTCGGCTTCATCTTGCTCGGCCTCAGCAACCCTGACACCGACCTCACGCCGATCGGCATGACGGGCTGCGCGCGCTACACCGATCAGCTCGCCAAGTCGCTGGTCCTGGGGTCGTTCCCCGGCCAGACGCACAGCACCGCGATCCCGTCGGTGGCGGCGTTCCTCGGCATCAACATCTACGCCCAGGTGGCGTTGTTCGCGCCAGGCGTCAACCCGCTCGGGATCACCGCCAGCAACGGCATCAAGGGCACGATCGGCGACGTGTAGCAACGGTGCCGGGACCAATTGTCACATCACCCCGATCGCCGGCCTGGCGCTGGCAGCGCAATTGGAAGGAACGAGACGGGGCCCTCGTGACCCGCGACGAAGGCCAGCGTGAGGCGCTCGCGAACTCAGGCTGCCGACCGCCTGACGACCGGGAACGGCGACCTCGCGATGGCAGGGTTGCCGATCGGTGCCGCGCACGCGGCCCCCTTCTCTTGCGGCCAGTGCGCATGACCCGCGACGGATCTTCCTTCTCGGCCGTACCCGGATCCGGCTGCGGCTGTCGCTCGCCCTCATGAGGCCGGGCCTGTTCGCCAGTTCCGACCCCAGGCCCAAAGCGTCGGCAACTGCCGGCGCTGGCCAGCTCGCAGCGGCCGCAAGGCCGCAGACCGCCCAGCATGCCCTAGAATCCAAGGGCGTTCCGTCACCCAATCATCACCGCAACCATGCCCAGAATCGCTCTCGTCTCATCCCTCGCCTTCGCGACCGCGCTCGCCCTACCTGCCCAGACCTGGACCGAGTCCGGCGATGCCGGCGACCTGCCCAACACGGTGCAGCCCGCCTTCGGCAGCGGCCCGCTCACCCAGATCGTCGGCA
>JAGQRA010000310.1 GCA_020425885.1 Planctomycetota bacterium
CCGTCTTGCTCGGATCCGACTCGGCGAACCGGGCCGGACCGAATGGAGGAGATGGGATGCATGGCCTCCCCCATGACACACGAGGGAAACTGCGGCTGCCGCTCCTGCCTGCCCCAGTCTTTGTCGGAACGGCAGCCGCAGTCACTTTGGCCATGCACCCAAGAAGGATCGGATGCATGGTCCGCGCAACACACGCGGAAGGAACGGGTCGGTCGTCCTGCCTGCCCCAGATCGTGGACGGCCGCACCGAAACGTCTGCCATGCATCCGTGCGACCTCACCGCTGGAGCGATGCGGCCGCAGATGCGGGATTCTGCTCCGCCACCGAGGGTGGCGTTCGCAGTCGAGTTGTCGAAAGAGCGCGCGCCGCGCCTCGCGTCACCGCGAGGACAGCACGGAGACCCGCAGCACGAGACCGTTCTCGCGCGGCTGCAGGTCGAGGAAACCGACGTGGCGGCGCGGCAGACCGGAGAGGTCGACCTGCACCTTGCGGGCACGGAGCAGTTCACCGATGCGGTCGAACCACGGCGTGAAGTCGAGGTCGAACAGACCGGCGACCTCGTTGCCACCGATCTTCTGGATCGCCCTGCTGACCGTCGCGTCGCGCTTGCCGCGATGCTTCTGCGCCTTCTTGGTCTCGACCAGGTAATCGTCGATCGTCGTCACGTCGAAGGCCACCAGGATCGAGGCATCGTCGACGGCAAGCAGGGTCGGCGGCGCCGCGGGATGCGGCCGCAATTCGAGGATCTCGGTGCTGCGTCGTGGCCGCCCCGGGAGCAGCCGACCGGTGCCGTGCTGTTCGGCGGCGCGGCGCAGATCCGTGAACAGGTCCGAGGCGGCTTTGCGGCTGATGGCCCCGACGGCATAGATCGAGGCGATCTCGGTCGGAGCCTGGCCCTCGACGCGGCGGAACAGCAACTGGGCCGTGCCGCGCTCGCCCAGCCGACTCAGGACGTTGCGCTCGAAGTCGAGACCGAAGTCCTCGAACGAATCGCGCAGGTGATGCAGCAGTTCGGCGCCGCGATGCGAGCGCTGGGCGATGTCGCGCAGATCGACGGCGAGAACCAGCCCACCGAGGCCGCCGCCGGGCAGATCCTGCACCAGCGTGCGGGCCGGAATCGACAACGCCGAGGCGAACCAGCCGTCGATGCCGAGGCCGCCCTGGTGCTGACGCGGCCAGCGTCGATCGCCGCGAGCGGGGCGAGGTTCGGCGGCGACGTCGAAGTCGAGCAGCACCGTTCCGGTGAAGTCGTCATCGGCACACGACAGCGACGCCATGACGGCACGAGCCGAACCGAGCCCGGACCATTGCAGCACGAACGCGGGCACGCCCGGCGCACGGCCGTCGGCCCCGGCCTCGCGGCGCGGCCCCAGATCGAGCCGCTGCCCCAGACGCGGCCAGTCACCGTAGACGACGAGCGAACCGGCCGACGCCTCGAGGCGACTCTGCAGGCGCAGGTAGCGCGGATCCGACGACAGCACCTTGCGGGTCGCCGACGTGCGGAGGTCGGGAGCGAGCAGTTCCTCGATCGCGGTCCCGTCATTGGCGACGACCAGGTCGTGACCGACGAGCGCCAACTCGACCTGTTCGCCCGGACTGGCGACCTCGCCCGTACCGTGCCCGTCGGCACCGAGCATCGCGTAGGTCTGCCTGCCGTTGAGCACGCGGTGCGGCCGCGCGAGTCCGGCCGACTCCGTGCTGAGGGCCCCCTGGAGACGCTCGGCCTCGCCGACCTGCAACTGGGCGCGCAGCACCAGCAGCGGCTGGCCGCCCCTGGGGACGACGCCGGTGAGCGCGATCTCGAGTTCGCCGGAACTGCGGCCGAGAACGCCACGGACCAGGGCGAGGGCGCGAGTCGATGAAGTCTCGGTCCCGCTACCGCCGCCAGCGACCGCCCCACCGAACAGGGTGTCGAAAGCCGGGTCGGCCAGCAGGCGCTGCACCGAGTGGCGCTGTGTCCTTCCCTGTGGTTCGCCGGCCTGTGGTTCGCCGGCATTGGCGCCCAGGGTCAGATAGAGGATCGGCGCTTCGATCGTGTCGAGCAGACGCGGCGCACCCTTGGCGTCAGACCCTCCCGAAGGTGCCTGCGCCTGCAATGGCAGCATCGCCAACGACGCGGCCATGGCGATGGCGGTCAGCAGGCGAGTCTGGCGAGGCGAACTCACGGGCCTGGGTTCGCAAACCGGGTGCCATGCACCGGTCTGACGCAAGCCGTTGACCTCGACACCCTTGAGAAAGCAGCAACTGGACCGCGAGCGAGCAGGGATCACCGACCTGGGCAGAATCCGCACACCGCACCGGGCGGCTATGACGAGAACTGATGTCCTGAGTGGGGCACCCGGTCCGGCGTTCGCCAGCCGCCACAGGGGTTCCCCACTCAGGACATCAGTCCCCTACCTCAGCTTGTCGTAGAGCGTGCGGCGGCCGATGCCGAGCAGCCGCGCCGCTTCGGCCTTGTTGCCCGCGGCCGCCGCCAGCGCCCGCTCGATGGCCCACTTCTCGACCGAGGCCAGATCGAGGCCGGCGGGCATGGGGCCCGAGCTCGCGACGACCAGCGGTTCCTCGGGCGCGAGGCTATCGGGCCCGAGGTCGCCGCTGCCGGTGTCGAGGGTGACGAGCCGCAACAGTTCGTTGCGCAGCTGCCGCACGTTGCCCTGCCAGGAACGCGCGCGCAGGGCGGTGGCCAGCTCGGGCGCGATCCGCCGCGGCGCCTCGCCGCGTTCGGCCGCGATCTGGTTCAGGAAGTGAGCCGCCAACGGCACGATGTCCTCCGGCCGTTCGCGCAACGGCGGCAGGTTGACGGTCACGACCGCGAGACGGAAGTAGAGGTCCTGCCGCAGCAACCCCTCGGCCACGGCACGCGCGGGATCCCGGTTGGTCGCCGCCACGATGCGGACATCGAGATCGAACTCGCGGTCGCCGCCGACCGGGCGCACGCGCTTCTGCTCGAGCACACGCAGCAGCTTGGCCTGCAGCTCGACCGGCATCTCGGTGACTTCGTCGAGGAACAGCGTGCCGCCGTTGGCCTGGCGCAGCAGACCGCGGCGCTCGCGCTCGGCGCCGGTGAAGGCCCCCTTGCTGTGGCCGAACAGCTCGCTCTCGAGCACGCTCTCGGCGACCGCCGCGACGTTGACGGCGACGAACTCGCCGCGGCGACGCGCGCTGCCGGCATGCAGGGCCCGCGCCGCCAGCTCCTTGCCGGTTCCGCTCTCGCCGGTCAACAGCACGGGCAGATCGGTGCCGGCGGTGCGATCGAGCACGTGCAGATCGCGCAGCAGCGCCTGCGACTCACCGATGATGGCCGGGAAGGGGTGCTGCAGCGACGCCCGCGACAGGCTCACGGCCGGCGCCGCCAGGACCTCGGCCTGGGCTCGCACCGTCGCCTGCAGGGCGCGGTTCTGTTCGGCGAGGGCCTCGGCCTGGGCGCGGTTCTGCGCCAACAGGTCGTGCAGATGAACGACGATCGCACCCTGATCGGCGAAAGCCATGAGCCACGACAGATCGTGCTCGCCGAAGGCCTTAGCCTGGAACCGGTGATCGAGGTAGATGCAGCCGAGCACCTGATCGCCGACCCGGAGCGGCATGCAGAGCACCGAGCGCAGCCGCAGATCCGCGACGCTCTGGGCGGCGCCGAGCTCGCCCTCCTGTGCGTCCTCGCTGAACACGCCCTCGCCCTGCAGGCCGCGCGCCAGCACGGTGCGCGACAGCTTCCGTTCGGGGTTCGCGACCGGTTCGCGGTCGAGGCTGCGCGCCACTTCGACGGCGTAGCCAGGCGCCTCGGCCCGGGTCGTAACCAGGAAGCCGCGCTCGGCACCGAACAACCGAACGGCTTCGTCGACGAACACGGTGAGCACCTGCCGTCGACCGCCGGCGTTGGCGAGCTGGCGATTGAGCGCGAGCATCGCGAGCCAGCGCTGGCGATCGGCGTCGCGACCATCGCCGCGCATACGCTGCAGGAAGTCGGCCCAGCGCGCCATCAGCCCTCCACCCCCGCGGCGGCGAGCGCGCGCAGCACCAGCTTCTTGGCGTGCAGTTCGTGCGGCTGAAGACCGCCGTGATCGGCGATCGCCTGCTCGATCACGGCCGCGATCGAGAACGTCGGTGAATCGATCAGGACCCGCGCCGCGAGCGCGGTCACCGCCATCGCCGCAGGACAGCCCGCGGCCAGCCAACGCAGGTCGAGGATCCGACCGCCGGCGACACGCAGGCTCAGCTGCACGCGGTCGCCGCAGACCGGATGCTCGGCCTCGCCGCGCCGGACGTCGGCGCCTTCGAGTTCACCGGCGAACCGGGCCTCGAGCATCACTTCGCGCAGCCTCGGCCCCACCATGGATCAAGCCGTCGGTTCGATGGATCGGGGGCGGGGTCAGGGCACCGAATGCACGGTCGCCGCATCGGCATCGGCGATCGGCGGCACGTCGAGCCAGCAGAACTCGTCGAGCACCAGGCCGCAGCCCGAGGTCGACAGGATCGACAACAGGCAAAAGAGCGCCAGGCAGCGCCTTCGCCAACGACACCGCGGACTCGGTTCAGGCTTCATCGAGATCGACCTCGTTGGCGTAGGGTTGGGTGATGGTCTTGCGGCGGCGCACGAGTTCGACCCGGGCACCATCGACAAGCACCTCGGCCGGCGGCAGCGGCTGTTGTGGTTCGAGGCCATGGCAGAACCGTACGCGCCGGCGCTGAAGACCGCCAGCAGGTCGCCGCGCGCGAGCGGCGCACCCACCTCAGACTTCATCGAGATCGACCTCGTTGGCGTAGAGCTGGGCGATGGTCTCGCGGCGACGCACGAGTTCGACCCGGGCACCATCGACGAGCACCTCGGCCGGGCGGCAGCGGCTGTTGTAGTTCGAGGCCATGGCCGAGCCGTACGCGCCGGCGCTGAACACGGCCAGCAGATCGCCGCGCTCGAGCGGCGGCAGCGGCCGGTTGCGGGCCAGGAAGTCGCCCGTCTCGCACACCGGACCGACGACATCGACCCGCTGCGACGGGCCCGACCGCGGCCGCACCGGCGCCATCGGGTGCTCGGCCTGATAGAGCGCCGGCCGCATCAGCTCGGTCATCGCGGCATCGACCAGCGCGAACGAAGTGCCACCCTGGGTCTTGTTGCCGGCGACGCGCGTGAGCAGCAGACCGGCATCGCCGACGAGGTAACGGCCCGGCTCGAGCACCGGCACCCAGCCGCGTTCGCGCAATCGCGGTAGCAGCGCACCGGCCACGGCCGCGACGTCGAGCGGCTCGCCGTCGCCATAGGCGATGCCGAAGCCGCCGCCGAGGTCGTAGTGCGTCACGCCGCGCGCGCGCTCCGGGTCGGCGTCGACGAACCGGGCCACGTTCTCGAACGCCTCGAGGTAGGGCGCTGCCGAACGCAGCTGGCTGCCGAGATGGACGTGATAGCCGCGCAGGCTGAGCCACGGGTCGGCGGCGATCGCGGCGACGATCGCCGCGGCGCGATCGAGACCGACGCCGAACTTGTTCTGCTTCTTGCCGGTCGTGATGTAGGCGTGGGTGCCGGCGTCGACATCGGGGTTGAGTCGCAGCGCGACGGACACCGGCGTCGCCGCCGCCTCGCCGGCTGCCGCCAGCAGCGGCAGCTCGTGCTCCGACTCGACGTTGAAGAACAGGATCGACGCGCGCACCGCGGCCTCGATCTCCCACGGCGCCTTGCCGACGCCGGCGAACACGGCGCCGCCGGTCGGCAGGCCGGCGGCCTGCAGCCGCTGCAACTCGCCACCGCTGACCAGATCGAAGCTCACGCCGTGGCCGTGCAGCCGGCGCAGCAGGGTCAGGTTCGGGTTGGCCTTGACCGCGTAGCAGATGCGGGCCTCGTCGCCGAACGCACGCCGCAGATTCGCGACGCGCTCGGCGATCGTCGCCGCGCTGTAGACATAGAGCGGGGTGCCGAACCTCGCGGCGAGTTCGGCCAGCGCGACGTCCTCGCACCAGAGTTCGCCACCGCGACGGTGGATCGCAGCGGTGCCCGACTCGGGACACGGCGTGCGCTCGTTGTGAGCCTCACCCGACATCGCGACCGACCCGCACGGTCAACTCACGGCCAGGGTCGCGAGTTGGACCTTGAGCCGCTCGAGGACCCGGCCGTGGATCTGGCAGATGCGCGACGCCGACAGCCGCATCTTGCGCGCAACCTGTTTGCCGGTCATCCCTTCGAGATACATCAGCCGCAGCACCTTCCACTCCAGCGGCGGCAGCGCGGCGCGCACGTGTTCGAGCAGTTCGCGCCGCGCGATCGGCTCGATCGGAGACTCGTTGGCCTCGTCGACGAGGAGGTCGATGGCTTCGTTGCCGACGTCGCGGCGCAGCGCGTGGCCGAGCGCCTGCTCCTGCCAGCGCATCAGCACCTCGCCCGAGATGCCGAGGTCGGCGGCGATCTCCTCGTGCGACGGCTCGCGTTCGAGCTGCATGCGCAATCGCAGCAGGGCGTCGTCGTACTGGCGCAGCCGGCGACGGATCAGGCGCGGCAGGAAGTCCATCTGGCGCAGCTCGTCGAGCATCGCGCCGCGCACGCGAATGCGCATGAAGGCGACGAAGCGATCACAGCGCTTGGGTTCGTAGCTGGCGATGGCCTGCATCAGGCCCCACATGCCGGCATGCTCGAGGTCCTTGGCGTCGACGCTGGGCGGCAGCCGCGAGGCCAGACCACGCGCCATGCCCTCGACGATCGGACGATGCCGCTCGACGACGCGGTCGCGCAGCGTCTTCAACTTGCGGCGCCGATAGCGCCGGAGCAGGTCCTCGGTCGACTCGACCTCGCCGACCTCGATGCTGCCGGTCGCCGCGTCTTCACCCGCGCCGCTGGCGCTCGCACGCCGGGCAACGTTCATACGCCTGACAACTGCATCAGTGTCGCTGACCATGTGACACTCATCCTGTTTCGTCGTCATGCAACCGTGCATGGATCGGATCGACTGCGCGATGACGCCGGAACAGTAGCACGACTCGCGCATCATGCGCAACGCACTGTTGAGAGTTCTACGGCTTGTCGGCGTCGACATCGCGCACGTCGAGTCGCAACGTCTGCATCACGGCGCGCTCCGCCGCGCGCATGCGCGCGCGATCACGCGGCGCGATGTCGTCGAATCCGCAGACGTGCAGGATGCCGTGGACGATGTAGAGCGCGACCTCGGATCGGACCGGGTGGCCGCACTCGCGCGCGATGCGTCGCGCGGTCTCGACGCTGACCACGAGCTCGGCCGTGTCATCGATGTCGAACGAGATGACGTCGGTCGGCGTCGGATCGTCGAGGTACTCGCCGTGGATGCGCGCGATCTCGTGATCGTCGGTCAACAGCAGCGATACCGGCATTGCCGGTCGGCCGCCGTGCAGCAGCGCGGCCCGCACGACCCGGCGCAGGAACTTGCGTTCGGTACGCGGGCGACCGTGATCCAGGACCTCGAGCCGCAGCGGCGGCACCTTGCCCCGAGCCGTCATCCCCGATCCCGTGACCCCGCCGCCTTGTCGTAGGCATCGA
>JAGQRA010000311.1 GCA_020425885.1 Planctomycetota bacterium
CCGACGACCGACGACTGGCCCTACTTCTTCAGCTTCCTGCGCTGGGACAAGCCCGAGAAGGCGGCCGAGAGCCTGCGCAAACACGAGCCGACCTGGGTCGTGCAGGGCAACCCGCTGTTCCTGTGGATGCAGCTCGGGCTCAGCACGCTCGCCGCGATCGTGCTGATCCTGCTGCCGGTGCTGTTCCGCGGCGGCAGCAAGACGCGCTCGCGGGCCGGTGCGCTGCCGTTCCTGGTCTACTTCGCGGTGCTCGGGTTCGGCTTCATCGGCATCGAGATCGCGCTGATCCAGAAGTTCACGTTGCTGCTCGGACAGCCGCTCTACTCGATCGTCGTCACCCTGTTCTCGATCCTGATCTTCACCGGTGTCGGCAGCTGGCTCTCGGGTCGGATCCTGAAGCCCGGCTCGCCGCGCGCCGTCGTGGTGCCGATCGCGATCCTCGGCTGGATGATCGTCATCGCGCTCAGCAGCGAGGCCATCGTGCAGGCGGCGATCGGGTTGCCGCTGTTCGCCCGCGCCCTCGTCACCGCCGCCCTGGTGGCGCCGTCCGGGCTCGCGCTCGGCATGCCGTTCGCCTACGGCATCTCGATCGTCGAACGCATCAACCCGTCGTTCGTGCCATGGGCCTGGGCCGTGAACGGCACCCTGACCGTCGTCGGCTCGATCTTCACCGTGATCGTGTCGATGCAGTTCGGGTTCGCCGCCGTGCTGGTCGGATCGGCGGCGATCTACCTGCTCGCCTTCGCCGCGATCCGCGGCCAGGGCCGGATCGCCGCCGCGCGAGCCTGACCGCGGGACCGTGCCCCGGGCTTCGAGATGCCGTGTCAGTCGGCCGGGTCGGCGGCGCGTTCCCGACCCTGCGGATGAGCCTTGTCGTAGACATCGCGCAGGCGACCGATCGAGACGTGGGTGTAGATCTCGGTCGTCACGAGCCGCGCGTGACCGAGCAGTTCCTGGACCGTGCGCAGGTCGGCGCCGCGGTCGAGCAAGTGGGTGGAGAACGAGTGGCGCAAGCCGTGCGGCGTCAGCCGGCTCTGGATGCCGGCGGCGCGGGCGCGGTCGACGACGGTCTGGAACATCCACCGCGCGCTGAGCCTGCGCCCGTAGCGATTGAGCCACAGCGCGCCCGGGTCGAGGCGCCGCGCCTGCTGCAGTAACCGCCGGCGCGCCGGCAGCCAGTTCGTGATCGCGGCGCTGGCCGGGGCGCCGAGCAGGCACAGCCGTTCCTTGCTGCCCTTGCCGAGCACGCGTGCTATGCCCTCGTCGAGGTCGACGGCGCGCAGCTCGAGCCCGGCGCACTCGCTGATGCGGCAGCCGGTCGAGTAGAGCACCTCGAGGATCGCCCGGTCGCGCAGCGCGAACGGCGAGTCGTCGAAGCTCTGCCCCAACAGCAGGTCGACCTCCCGGCTCGTCAGGAAACGGGGCACGCGGCGCGGGGCCTTCGGCCCCTTGAGCAGTCGGGCCGGATTGCGATCGATGCGGCCCTGGTCGTGCAGCCAGGCGAACAGCGCGCGCAGACTGGCCAGCTTGCGTTGCACCGAGGTCGCGGCCAGGCCCTGCTCCTCGAGTTCGACCAGATATCGCCGCAGCTCGAACCGGGTCGTCTGCTCGACCTCGCGCTGCTGCCGATCGAGCCAGGCGGCGAAGTCGCGCAGGTCGCCGCCGTAGGCCCGCAGCGTCGCCGGGCTCTTCCGAGCCGAGGTGGCGAGCCACTGCACGAACTGGGCGACCGCTGAATCCACGTTGTCGCCGAGACTATGGGATGGCAGACTCCGCCGCCGCCTGGAAACCGATGCCCTACCTCGGAGAACTCGCCGCCGTAGCGACTGCCATCAGCTGGGCGGTGAGCGGCATCGCGTTCGGCGTCGCGACCAGGGCGGTCGGTGGCTTCGCCACCAACCACTTCCGCATCTGGGCGGCGTGGCCGCTGCTGGCATCGATCGTCTGGTTCGCGACCGGCTCGCTGTGGCCGTCCGGCCTCGACGGCGAACGCGGCGGGCTGCTGCTGCTGTCGGGGCTGATCGGCATGGTGATCGGCGATGTCGGCTACTTCCACGCGCTCGCGACCATCGGGCCGCGGCTGGCCTCGGTGATCATGGCGAGCTGGCCGCTGGTCGCGATCCTGTGCGGCCCACTCGGCGGCGATCGGTTCCGCCTCGACAACCTGCCGGGTGCGCTGGTGACCGTCGCCGGCGTCGTGCTCGTGCTGTGGTGCTCGCGCGGTGGCTCGGCGTGGAATCCGAACATGACGCGCCGGCAGTGGTGGGGCGGCACGCTCGGCGCCCTGATCGCCAGCTGCGGCCAGGCGATCGGAGTGCTGCTGTCGCGTCGGGCCATGGCCGCGAGCCCCGAATTGCCGGCCGGGATCGATCCGCTGGCCGCGACGCTGGTGCGGGTGACCGCGGGCGTGATCGGCATGCAGCTGTTCGCGATGCTGCAGCGGCGGCCGTTGGCGGGGCTCTCGGTGACGAGACAGCGGCGGCCGTTCTCGGGAGCCATGATCGGCACCGTGCTCGGGCCGGTGCTCGGGGTGTGGATGTCGATGCTGGCGACGCGCCACTGCGCCGATGTCGGTACCGGCGCGGCGTTGATGGCGACGGCGCCGTTGTTCATGTTGCCGCTGGCCTGGTTCGCCTACGGCTCGCGCATCGGGCCAGGCGCGTTGGTCGGGACGTTGCTGACGGTCGCCGGTGCGGCGTGGCTGATGACGACCGCAGCGGCGTGAGGCTGCATCGTCGCAACGCGGTATGCTCGGCGATGAACGCATGACGAAACACATCTGGTCGGTCCTGGGCAACTCGCAGAAGCTCGACGGTGGCGCCATGTTCGGCAACGCGCCGAAGGCGCTCTGGTCGCGCTGGGCCGCTGCCGACGAACTCAACCGCATCCGCCTGGCCTGTCGTTGTCTGCTGGTGCGCGACGGCGATCGCACCATCCTGTTCGAGGCCGGGGTCGGTGCGTTCTTCCCGCCCGCGCTACGCGAGCGGTTCGGGGTCGAAGGCGCTGGTCACGTGCTGCTGCAGAACCTGCGGGCGATCGGCGTCGCTCCGGCCGAGGTCGACATCGTCGTGCTGTCGCATCTGCATTTCGACCACGCCGGCGGTGTGCTGTCAGCGTACGGAGTCGGCGAGGCGCCGGCGCTGGTGTTCGAGAACGCCCGCTACGTGGTCGGCGCGCGGGCGTGGCAACGTGCCCTTGCACCGCACCCACGTGATCGCGCCAGCTTCGTGCCCGAGCTGCAGCCGCTGCTCGAGGCGACCGGGCAGCTCGAGCTCGTCGACGGCGACCGCAGCGCGACCCTCGGCGACGGCTACCGGCTGCACGGCAGTGATGGTCACACACCGGGCATGCTGCTGGCAGAGATCGCGGGCGCCCATGGCCCGCTGCTGTTCGGTGCCGACCTGGTGCCTGGGGTGCCGTGGGTCAGGACCGCGATCACGATGGGATACGACCGCTATCCGGAACAGCTCATCGACGAGAAGGCGCGGCTGCTCGGCGATCTGCAGCAGCGCGGTGGTCGCCTGTTCTTCACCCACGATCCCGAGGTCGCGATGTGCGGTCTCGGTCGCAACGACAAGGGGCAGGTGATCGCCGCCGACCTCGTGGCCGAGCTGGCTGGCGAGGTGGCGTAGGCGGAAGGCGCGGCGAGTCTAGCCGAGCGCGGCGAGCAGCCGGCCCAGTCGTGCCGGACCGTGGTCGCCCATGTGACCGATCCGGAACGCCTTGCCCTTGAGGTCGCCGTAGCCCTTGTCGAGCTTGAAGCCGGCCGCGGCCGCCTTCTGCGCCAGCGCCTCGACGTCGGCTCCCTGGGCATCGATGCAGCTCACGGTCGGGGATCGCACGGCGGCGTCCGCCACGAACGGCGTGAAGCCGACGCGGGCCGCCCACGCCAGGGTCGTCGCCTGCATCGCGGCGTGCCGCGCCCATCGGGCCTCGAGCGTCTCGGTGGCGATGCGGGTGAGCTGTCGCTGCAGCGCGTAGACGAGCGGCACGCAAGGCGTGGCGATGGTCTTGCCGGCGTTGGTGTCCTTGACCGCGCGCGGCAGGTCGAGCAGGTAGCCACGGTGCTCGATCCCGGAGGCGCGCGCCAGGGCGCGGTCGCTGACCGCGTAGCCGGTGATGCCGGGCGGCAGGGCGAGGCACTTCTGGGTGCCGGCGAACGCGAGGTCGAGGCCCCAGTCATCGAAGCGGAGTTCGGCGCCGCCGACGCTGGTCACCGCGTCGACGAGCACCAGGGCGTCGGGCTGGCACTCGCGCACGACGGCGGCGAGCTCGGCGAGCGGCTGCAGCACACCGGTCGAGGTCTCGTTGTGGGTGATGCAGACGGCGGCGACGGCCGGTCCCTGTTGCAGGCGGGCGCGCAACGCCGCGGGGTCGTGGGCCTGGCCGAGGTCGACCGGCATCGCCTCGCCGTCGCGACCGCAGTAGCCGCTGATCTTGTGCCAGCGCGAGCCGAACGCGCCGCCGATGAGGTGCAGGACCTTGCCGCCGATTGGCACCAGGTTGCGGACCGCAGCCTCCATCAGCGCGGTCGCCGCGCAGGTCTCGAACGCGGCGTGCTGGGACGTCAGATAGAGGTCGCGCAGTTGCCGGCAGACCTCCTGCACCGTGGTCACGAACTTCGGATCGCGATGGCCGAGCAGCGGCATCGCCATGATCTGTCGCAGCTCGGGGTCGACTTCGGTCGGGCCGGGGATGAACAGGACAGGGTGGTCTGTCATTCCCCGCAGCATCACCGATCGACGGCAGAAAGCAACGACGCGAACGCCGGCTCGCTGCTGAGGCTGTCGAGCTGGACCTCGGTGAGCACGTGGCGCAGCACGCCGGCCAGGCTCGGCCCGGCGACGAAGCGCTCCGCCTTGCTGCGCACGGCCTCGCGATCGGCGACGCCGCCGAAACCGATGAACAGGTCGGCGGTGCCCTGGACCTCGAGATCGGTGATGCCGTCGCCGACGAAGGCGACCGGGCGGTGCGCATCGGGCAGCGCCGCGATGACGGTCACCTTGCCGCCGTTCTGCCACAACGGCGAGCGTCGATCGAAGTCGCGGTAGCGGCCGTCGTCGTGAAACAGCAGCGGCACGGCGTGGACGTTGTCCGCCGGCACGCCGAGGTGCGCGGCGAGGTGCCGCACCGGAACGAGCAGGCCGCCGCTGATGATGCCGGTCTCGATGCGCAGGAAGTGCAGCGCCGCGATCACGTCGCCGGCATGCGGTACGGCGCGGGCGACATAGAGCGCCCCGATTTCGTCGAGCAGGTCGCGATGCGGCGCGATGCGATCGAGTCTTGTCTCGTAGATCGCGGCGAGCGGCGCCTGGCCGTTCATCGCCAGCTCGGTCATCGCCGCGATCTCGGCCCGCAGCGCGGGATCGAGCGCGTGCAGCAGCTCGTCGACGCCCTCGATGGACGAGAGCGTCGAGTCACAGTCGAAGTAGACGGCAGCGTATGGTGGCGGCACGCGGGCACATTAAGCCGGCCGCGCTGCGGTTGGCACCGTCGATAGCGGCCGGCTACATCACGGACCGCAGCACGGTCATCCGGTTCTTGACGCGCTCGATGCGCATCTCGAAGCGCAGGCGTTCGGTTCGGTCGGCCTCCTTGACCTTGCGGGTGAGCCACTTCAGCTCGATCTTGGCGGCATCGATCTCGCCATCGACGAGCTTGCGCGCAATGCTGCGTTTGCGCTCCAGGTTCCGCACCCTGGCCGCGAGCTCACGCTTGCTCTGCAAGGATGGGATGCCGGCTTCTTCGTGCGCCTTCAGGTCGGCCAGCTCGCCGTTGACCAGCTCGAGTTCGGTGTCGATGTCGATCAGGCGCGAGGCGAGATCGGCGGTGGCCTCGGCGCTCGAGTCGAAACCGACAGCCGTGGTCTCGACGGGCAGCGGCGCGTCGGGCTCTGGCTGGTTGGCGGTCATTTCGCGCAGCAGCGGGATGTTGCCGAGGAATGGAACCACGGCAGGGGGGGGAGGGGTCTCCGGCGCGGCTTCGGCGACGGGGGGCTGCGGCCGGTTCGGCGTCGGGGCCTGAGGCTCCTCCGGAGCGGGCGTCCTCGGCAGCGGGGGCACGCCGGTCACGCCCGGCCCGGGCACCGCGCGGGCCGCCGCCCGCGAGGCGAGTTGGTCCGACAACCTGGTGACCTCGGCGCGCAGCTCGGCGATCGTCACTTCGAGCTGCTCGCGTTCGGCCTGCAGCGCCCGCAGGCGGGCGCCATCGGCCGTGCCCTGCGCGGCGAGCGGCACGCCGAACGTGCCGGCGGCCGCGGCGACCAACGTCAGCAGGGTGACGAGGTGTCCGGCGCGGCGCATCTTGGATTCCGGACGGGGTGGGTTCGATCTGGTTCGCAGCAGCATTTGGATCCTCCGATAGAAGGCGGACGGGCGATGGAAGACGGCCACCGTGCCGGCCGTGTGCGGCCTCGCGGTGGCGGCGTCGACGAAGTCGAGAAGGTCGCGGGCGTAGTCGGTGCGGGCGCGGCCGGCGGCGCGTTCGTCGGCGAGCAGTTCGCTCTGGAAGCGCACGTCGGTGCGCAGCCACCAGAACAGCGGGTGCAGGCAGAGCGGCAGCGACAGCACCGCGAACATGGATTGCACCAATGGGTCGCGGGCCCGCAGGTGGGCCGCCTCGTGGCGCAGAACCGAACTGGCCTGGCTGGTTCTGGCCGGAGCGGCGAGATCGGCCGGCAGCACGATCACCGGCCGCAACCAGCCGGTGCAGAACGGCCGCACCGGCAGATGCGTGAGGGCGAGTCGAACGCGCGCTGGCAGGTTGCCCTGCACGCGGAGTGCGGTCGGGGCGGCATGGCAATGGCGCAGGATGCGACAGAGCCGCAGCGCGCCGAGCAGATGGTGGCCGAGCAGCAGGATCGAGGCGGCGCCCCAGAGGGCGGCGATCGCGAGTCGCCACGGCATCGGAGCTGCGGTCGCCGCGGCACGGCGCGCGGCGGCGATGGCGGCCTCGTCGGTTCGCTGCCGATCGGACTCGGGCGCGACCCCGGCCGGTGGGCGGTGATCGCGCTCCGCCTGCGGCGGTGTCAGGCTCGCACCTGAAGGCTCTGCACCGGTAACGCGGTCGGCGCCATCGTCGGCGGCGACCATCCGGATCGAAGGTGTCGGACGTGGTGATGGCTCGGGCTCGAGGTGCATCACCGATTCGTGACCAGTGCCCGGCAGCGGCGTGAGGAGCCGCGGCAGCGGCACGATCGCGATGGCGAGGTAGAGACCGCCGCCGATCGCGGTCCAGATCCCGAGCCTGCGCCTCGAGTCGGCGCGGCGTTGCAGGCAACACAGCAGGCAGCCGCCGCCGAGAACGATGCTGACGCCGAGCAGCAGCCGCGGCCCGTGTTCAGCCATCGCCTCGAGCAACGCCAGCGCCTGGCTCACGCTGAACCTCGCTTGCGTTCGGCCGCGCTGAGCAGTTCGCGCAGCCTGGTCAGCTCCTGCTGGCTCGGTTTCTTCGCCTGCAGCGCGCTGGCGACGAGTTGATCGAGGGCGCCGTCGAACACGCTGTCGAGCAGCCCGGACAGCAGGCTCTTCTTGTGGCGTTCGCCC
Organism: Planctomycetota bacterium; assembly: GCA_020425885.1. The sequence continues at coordinate 7,545 of JAGQRA010000311.1, forward strand.
GAACGCGCGGAGCGGTAGACGAACGTGCGACCCTCGAGGCGGTGGGTGACCAGCCCCTTGTCCTCCATCGTGCGCAGGAACGCCTGCACCGTGTTCTGCACGATCGGCACGTCATCGCGCAGGACCTGGTAGACCTGGCGCACGGTGGCCTCGCCGTGCTCCCAGAGGACCTTGAGGATCTGCAGCTCGCGCTCGGTGGGTTCGGGTACGTCGCTCATGGCAGGTGTCCGGCGCGGTTCATCAAAACGCCGGGAATGCCAAGCTTAGAAAACTAAGTGACGCCGTCAAGCCCCGACTGCCGGGCAGCGAGCGCTGGCAGGAGGAGGGTTCAGATCACGAGCGCGAGGCGCTCGATGGCGGTGATCGTCCGGAGGCGGTCGAGCTGGTCGGCGGCCGGCGCCTGATCGAGGTTGAGGATGCCGAGCGCGCTGTCGCCGTTCTGCGGCATGCCGATCTGCATGCGGGTGATGTTGATGCCGAGGTCGCCGAGCGCGGTGCCGAGCTTGCCGACGACTCCCGGCTCGTCGCGATGGAACGTCACCAACAGCGGCCCCTCCGGGATGGCGTCGATGATGTAGCCGTCGAGCTCGACGAGGCGACCGTGGCGGTGGCCGAGGACCGTGCCCGAGGCGAAGTGGCGGACCTCGTCGATCACGGCTTCGACCCGGATCAACAGCATGAAGTCGCGCTTCATCGAGGTCGCCTCGCAGTGGAAGCGGACGTTCTGGTCCTTGGCGATGCGGGCCGCGTTGACCGGCGTCACGGGCCCCTCGACGACGTGGCGCAGGGCGCCGCTCAACATCGCCGCGGTCAGCGATTCGTGCGACGACGCCGGAATGCCGCCCTGCAGCGACAATCGCAACGATTGCAGTCGGCCGGGGTAGATCTGGACCAGCAACGACGTGAGCTCGCGCGCGAGGTCGAGGTAGGGGCCGACCTGGGCGGCGTCGGCCGGCGACAGGCGCGGCACGTTGACGCCGTTGAGCACGACGCCGTGCTGCAGCGCGAGGGCCACCTGCTTGCCCATCTCGAGCGAGACGTTGCGCTTGGCCTCGTGGGTCGAGGCGCCGAGGTGCGGCGTCAGCACGAGATTGGGGGCGGTGCGCAACGGGCTGTCGGCGGCCAGCGGCTCCTGCTCGAAGACGTCGAGCGCGGCGCCGGCGAGGCGGCCCTCGTGCAGCGCGGCGCAGAGCGCGACCTCGTCGACGATGCCGCCGCGGGCGGCGTGGACCAGGCGGGCGCCGGGCTTCATCATGGCGATGCGTTCGGTGGACAGCAGGCCGCGCGTCTCGTCGAGCAGCGGCACGTGGACCGAGACGAAGTCGCTGCTCTGCAGCAGGTCGTCGAGGTCCATCATGCGGACGCCGTCAGGCGCGTTCTTCTGCGAGACGAACGGGTCGTAGGCGGCGACGGTCATGCCGAGGCCGCGGCAGCGCTCGGCGACGACGCGACCGATGCGGCCGAGCCCGAGGATGCCGGCCTGCTTGCCGAGCAGCTCGACGCCGGTGAACTTCGACTTCTCCCACTTGCCGGCGCGGATCGAGGCGTCGGCGGCCGGGATGCAGCGAGCCAGGCTGACGAGCAGCGCGACGGCGTGCTCGCCGGTGGTCACGGCGTTGGCCTCGGGCGTGTTCATGACGACGATGCCGCGCTCGGTGGCGGCGTCGACATCGATGTTGTCGACGCCGATGCCGGCGCGACCGATCAGCGACAGGGTCGAGGCCAGCTCGAGGCTGCGAGCGGTGACCTGGGTCGCCGAGCGCACGATCAGGGCGTGGAACGGCGGCAGGGCCTGCCGCAGCGCGTCCTCGTCCATGCCGGTCCGGACCGTGACCTCGCCGGCCGCACGCAGCAGCCCCATGCCTTCCTCGGACAGCTCGTCCGCCACCAGGATTCTCGTCTTCATGTTTCCTCGAACGCAGTGCCGTCGCCGGCGATCAGCGCGCACCCTTGCCGCGCAGGATGACCGCCACGGTCTTCATGATGATCGACAGGTCGAACAGCAGCGTCATGTTCTTGATGTAGTAGAGGTCGTAGCGCAGCTTCTCGCGCGCGTCGTCGACCGAGGCCCCGTACGAGTGCTGCACCTGGGCCCAGCCGGTGAGGCCCGGCTTGACCGTGTGGCGCAGCGGATAGAAGGGGATCTCGTGCGTCAGCTTGTCGACGAACACCGGGCGCTCGGGCCGCGGCCCGACGAACGACATGTGGCCCGACAGGATGTTGACGAACTGCGGGATCTCGTCGATGCGCGACAGTCGCAGGAAGCGGCCGATCGGCGTCACGCGGCTGTCGTTCTTGGTCGCCCAGACCGGACCGGACTCCTTCTCGGCGTCGACGGTCATGGTGCGGAACTTGATGACGTGGAAGGTCTCGCCGTCCTGGCCGGTGCGGACCTGGGTGAAGAAGATCGGCCCGCGGCTGGTCAGCTTGACGAGCAGCACCGTGAGCAGGCAGATCGGCAACGACAGCAAGAGGCCCAGGCTGGCGGCGACGATGTCGACGACCCGCTTGAGCGCCATCGTCAGCGGGTCCTTGGTGAAGCCGCGGCCGTAGATGAGGTAGCTCGGCCGCATGCTCTCGACCGCGAGCTTGCCGGTCAGGCGCTCGAACATCGACTCGCGCTCCTCGATCATGATGCCGTCGGTGCGGCAGGCGAGCAGGGTCTCGACCGGCAGGCGGCCGCGACGTTCGCGCAGCGCGACGACGACGCGGCTGATGCCTTCGCGCTGGCACAGGGCGAGCAGGTTGTCGATCGGGCCGACCAGCGGGGCATCGTCGTCCCGGCGCTCGATCGGTGGCTGATTCGGCTCCTCGATGAAACCCAGCAGCTCGAAGCCGGCCATCGGATTGTGCTGGATCAGCCGGCCGAGGTGCAGCGCGTCCTCGGAGGCGCCGACGATGACGACACGCTCGCCGAAGCGCCACTTGTAGAAGAACCAGTGGAAGAAGTGGCGCAGCAGGTAGACCAGTCCGAACGCGATGCCGACCAGGATGATCAGCTTGTAGGTCTCGCCGTTGGCATCGGCGATGCCGGGGAAGAAGAACAGCGAGGGCGGCGCGATCAGCACCAGGACCGCGAGCATCACCAGCGCGTAGCCGCACGAGTGCACCAGACGGTTGCCGAGCTCGGCGCGGTTCTGCGCCGTGCGCCAGTCGTAGAGGTCGTTGTAGCTCAGCGCGGCCTGGCAGATGATCGCGATCGTGAAGCAGGTGAGCAGGCCGCGCAGCAGGTCGCGCGAGGGTTCGAACAGGAAGAACGACTTCGTGCTGAGCGGCGGTGCGCTGGTCCCGATCAGCAATACCAGGGTGAACAGGACCGTCTCCGCCAGCATCAGCAGCAGCTTGCGCCGCGGGATGAACTGTTCTGCTAGGGTCGGCATGCGGGGAGATGGGGGCGGCGAGCTGCGGTTCGATGTGATGTTCGGCGTTCGCGGTCGGAGCGCTAGAGGACGCGATGAGAAGCCGACAGCATGGTCACTGCCGACAACCGTGCGGAGACCACGAAAATGCAACAATTCGGCCGTGGCCGCCGTCGGTCCAGCGAGCCATCGCACCGCGACGACGTCGATTCGAAGCGACCGCGGCCGCGGTCGCAACCGTGGCGCCAACGCCCGCAGCGATCGTTCGAGGCGATCGAGACGTCGGCCATCGACGAAACGCTCGGGGGCGGGGTGATCGACACGTGCCTTGACCTCGACTGCGGCCCAGTGTTTTCCCTTGCGCACGAGGAGGTCGATCTCGCCGAACCTCGTCCGCAGGTTGCGGGCCTCGATGCGGTATCCGGCCGCCTGCAGGGCTTGCGCCGCGAGCAGTTCGCCGCGCGGTCCAGAGCGTCGGGTATCTGGCTCAGGCCGTCTCTGCTCCCTCGTCACGGATGATCCGCGCGATCGATGCCCGTTCGAAGGTGACCTTGGCCGAGTCGAGCAGCAGCGTCACGGTCTTCGGCTCGAGCCGGTGCACGGTGCCGTGGATGCCCGACGAGGTGACCACCTGGTCGCCCTGTTTGATCGCCGACAACATCGCCTGCTGGGCCTTGCGCGCCTTCGACTCGCGCCGCATCGAGAAGAACAGCATCAGCGCGACGCCGACCATCAGATACAGCATGATGTCGCCGCCCAGGGCCGGCGCCGGCGTGGTCTTCGGCGGCGCATTCGGATCGACCTTGGCGGCACCCTGGTCGCCGCCGTTGTCCTGACCGGTAACCGGAACCGCCGCGCCGTTGCTGCCGACCGGGGCCTCGGTCGAGGTCGGCTCCTGCGCCGACACCGCGGCAGCGAGGAAGGAGATCGGGATCAGATAGGACTTTGGCAGCATGCGTTGGCTCGGATCGGTCTGGGAAAACGGGCGAGCAGTATAGGCCGACCTCCGGTTGCGTTACATGGCCGCTTCGGCATCCTGTCCAGATCGGCCTGTTTCTGCCGATCCTTCTCATGCGTGTCCTGGTTGCCATGTCCGGCGGTGTCGACAGCAGCGTCGCGGCCCTGTTGCTGCAGCGGCAGGGGCACGAGGTGATCGGCGTGTTCATGAAGAACGGGGTCAAGAGCCACGGCACGCAGGCGAAGTCGTGCTGCTCGGCGTCGGACGCGCGCGATGCGGGGCTGGTTGCTGATCGTCTGGGCATGCCGTTCTACTCCGTGGACTACGAGGTCGAATTCGCCGGTCTCATGGACTGGTTCGCCGACGAGTACCGGGCCGGGCGCACGCCCAACCCCTGTGTGTTGTGCAATCAGGAACTCAAGTTCGGCCACCTTTTCCGGCTCGCGGACGATGTCGGCGCCGTCGCGGTCGCGACCGGGCACTACGCGCGGGTCGAGGACGGCGCGCTACGAACCGCCCGCGATGCCGACAAGGACCAGACCTACTACCTGTTCGGCATCGAGCGGGCCGCGCTCGGCCGCGCCCTGTTTCCGCTCGGCGGGCTGACCAAGGCCGAGGTGCGGGAACTCGCCGCCGAGGCCGGGTTCACGACCGCGCGCAAGGCGGAGTCGATGGACATCTGCTTCGTCACCTCGGGTGACTACCGCGACGTCGTCAGCGCCCGCGGCGGCAAGGGGCGGCCGGGGCGGTTCGTGGCCGAGGACGGTCGGGAGCTCGGTCGCCATGACGGCGTCGATGCCTTCACCGTCGGGCAGCGTCGCGGCCTGCCGGCCCTCGGCGTCCCGTTCTACGTCAAGCGGATCGATGCGGCGACGGGCGAGGTCCTGCTCGTCGAACGGGATGCGCTCGGCGCGACCGTGGCCTCGGTGTCCGGCGTCAACTGGCTCGTCGATGCGCCCTTGCCCGACGTCAGTCTGGCCGCGCGGGTCAAGGTCCGCGCGCGTCACCAATCCGTTCCGGCGACCTTGCACGTGGTCGCGGGCGGAGCGGTCCGGATCGAGTTCGCAGCGCCGGTCGAAGCCGTGTCGCCGGGCCAGGCGGCGGTGTTCTATCGCGACGATCAGGTGCTCGGCGGCGGCTTTCTGAACTGAGCACTCTCGGGCTCCACAGCGCGGCGCATGCGTGCCATTGTTTTCGGTCCGCCATGGATGCCACGACGCCGCGCGATGCGGCGGACGGCCTGCTTGCGCGCACCAGGATGGTGGTGGTACGGTGCGGCGACGCGGGTCGTTACCTCGCCCTGACTCGTCTCACCACACACACCTTCCAGGAAGGGGAACCATGCACGCCAAGATCCTCGCCCTTTCGGCGTTGTCTCTCTCGCTTTCGCTCGATGCGCAATGCTGGACCAGCCAGCTCACCACGCCTCCCGGGTTCGCCCATGACAACAGCGGCGGTGACGGCGGCGCCGTCTACTTCCGGCTCGATGTGCTCGCCGCCAACGGGGTCAGCATCTGCGGCGTCGCCATGAACACGACCGCGCCGGTCGGCACCCACATGGGCTCGAGGGTGTCGGTACACAACACGTTGACCGATCCGTTCCTGCTCGACGCAATCAACATCACGGCCGCGAACTGGACCACGCTGTGCGGACTCGTCGGCACCTCCGCCGGCATCGACAATGCGTCGCAGCTGTCGGTGGTCAGTGGCACCAACTCGCTCGACCTGCCGATGGGAAGCTACCTGCTGGCGATCACCAACTGCCCGGGCTGGGGCCACGCCTACACCAACGGCGGCCCCGCGTTGCAGACCGCGACCAACGCCGGCGAGCTCAGCTACTACGGAGGCCGGGCCTACAACCCGGCCTTCACCGGGACTCCGTTCGGCAACACCAGCGTCGCGCGCGTCACCAATGCCCGCTTCGACTACAGCGTGCCGGCAACGCCCGTGGTCATGACTCCCGGCGGCTTCAATGGCGTCTGCGCCTCGGGCTCGACCGGCGGCACTGCGTGCGGTGGCGATGCGGCCCAGGTCTACGAGGTGTTCGGCCAGAACCCGTTCGATCTCGCCGCCAACGACATCGTCTTCACCGCCGGCGTCGGTCAGACCACGCAGTCGAGCGCGCCCGGCACGGCGATCGTGCCGCCGGTCGCGGCCGACCTCGGCCTCGGCGATGAGGAGAACAGCAGCCTGCTGCCGATCGGCTTCACCTGCGATCTCGGCACCGTCTCGTTCGACGCGGTGTCGATCGCATCCAACGGCTACGTCTGGCTCGGCGGCACCGGCCGCGCCGACTACAGCGACACCGAACTCGAGTTCGTCACCGAGGGGCCGCGAGTCGCTCTGCACTGGGACGACCTGACGCCGCCGCTCGGTGGCTCGATCCACCTCGACCTGGCGACCAACCTCGCCATCGTCACGTTCCTCGACGTCGCCTACTATGCGCAGCCGACCGTGCGGATCACCGTCCAACTCGAGATCACGCCGACCTCGATGACGATCCGCCACGACCCGCTGAGCCCGTTCACGACCGATTGCATCGTCGGCTTCAGCAACGGCATCCCGCCGGCGGCTGCCCCGGGATCGACCGACCTCAACGGCGGCACGCCGGTCACCGTCGTCGGCGGTGGTCTCAACCTGACGTTGGCGCTGACGCGGATCCCGATGGTCGGCGGCTCGATGGACCTGCTGCTCGAGGGCAACGCGGGGGGTCTCGGGGCCGTTCTGGCCGACATCGGCATGCTGCTGCCGGTGCCGATCTCGCTGCCGACGCCGCCGTTCGCGCAGGGTTGCTCGCAGTACCTGGTCCACACCACGGTGAGCCTCGGCATCACCTTCGCGCCGAGCGCGGCCTACTCGATCGCGGTACCGAGCGGCGCCTGGATCACCGGTCTGCCGCTGCGGGCGCAGGGAGCCCGCCTGGCCAGCGGCGTGATCGCCACCAGCAACGTCGTCAGCGGCATCGTCGGCAACCTCTGACGCCGCGGGCACGGCGGTGACGCCGCAACGGTGCTGAAGGCCTGCGCTGCGGCGTCGACGCCGTGCCGCGTTGCGGCGTCCGGAGGATCAGGACGAACTCAGACGCTGTCCTTCAAGGTCGCCCCGGCGCGGAAGCCGACCGTGCGCGAGGCGGCGATCTGCATCGGCTCGTTGGTCTGCGGGTTGCGGCCGATGCGGGCCTTGCGGTCCTTCACGGCGAAGGTGCCGAAACCGACGATCTGGACCGCCTTGTCCTTCTTCAGGCCGCGCTGGATCGCGGCCAGCAGGGCATTGCCGGCGCGTTCGGCGTGGGCCTTGCTGCAGTCCGTGCCGAGGTGCCGCTGCACCTCTTCGATCAGTTCTGACTTGTTCACGATTGCCTCCTGAAACGCTCGGGTCGCCGACCGTGACGACCCGGTCACGACTCTACGACCCGCGTTCCGGGGTTGGCAAGGCGCCAGCGGAAACCCGTCCCGCCGGGCGGCTTGCAGGGTGAGGGCGAATTCGACGGTGTCCCGATTCAAGTCATGGCTGCGGCGCGGCCGATGTCAGCGGCGCGGAGGTAGTCGCCTCCGACTCCCCCGGTTTTCCACGAGGACAAGCCAATGCGCATCGCGGCCTTCGGCGCCACACTCATGATCGCCTTCGCGGCGTGTTCGACGACGACACCCGAGAAGACGGACAGTCCGTTCACTCAACCCAACAAGCTGATGGCCGCGGAGATCTCGCGACGCATCGACCAGATCCCGTACCAGCACCGCGAGGAACTGGTGGAGAGCCTGCTCTGGCTGGTGCAGACCGGCGAGCAGGTGATCCCGGCGGTGCTCACGGCGCTGCACAGCGAGCAGCCCAAGGTGCGCAGTTCGGCCGCCTGGGTGCTCGGCATGCTGCGTGATCGTCGGACGATTCCCTACCTGCAGCAGGCCGCCGGCGACAGCGAGCCCGCGGTGCGACTCGAATGCGCCAGGACGCTCGTCCTGCTCGGCGATCTCACCAGTGCGCCGATGCTGATCGAGGGGCTCGACAGCGAGCGCAAGGAGGTGCGCTATCTGTGTCACGAGGCGCTGCGGTCCTCGACCGGACACGACTTCGGCTACGACCACCTGGCCATGAACAAGGACGAGATGCGCGGCTCGGTGCTGCGGTGGCGCGAGTGGTGGAGCGGCTACTCCGGCGATGCGAGCTTCGCCATGGACTATCAGCAGGCGAACGGCATCGGCATGCCCGCCGCGCCGCAGGGCGAGACGCAGATCCAGCCGCAGCCGGAGTCGGATGCGGGGCAGGATCAAGGGCCGGATCCGGCATCGACGAAGCCGACGCCGGCCGGTGAGAATCAGGTACCGCAGCAGATCGAGGTGCCGACCGTGGCGCCCGAAGGCACGACGGCGCCCGTTCGCCAGCCGAGCGGCTACGAACAACAGAGCGGCGTGCCCTCGGGTGGGGCCGCTCGCTCGAATGCGACCGAGCACCCCGTGGAAACGGACGTGCCGGCCGCCGAGATGAAGATCGAGCAGGGCGCCTCGACCGCCGTCGAGGAGACCCCGTCGATCGAGGTCGTGCCCGTCGCGCCGGTGCCGGTCGAGACGCCGATCCAGGCGCCGGTGAAGTCGTCGGCCGATCCGGCGCATCCGGGCGGGCAGTAGGTTGGTGGCGGCGGCGGCCCGCCGCTGCGGATAGAACCCGGGGTTTCATGCCCCGGGCCGATCCATTAGGCTGAGGTGCCCTCTGTCGCCGTGCAGTCCACGGCCTGACTCACCCAAGGAACCCAGCCGATGCGCCGACAACAGTCCGGCTTCACCCTGATCGAATTGATGATCGTCATCGCGATCATCGGCCTGCTCGCCGCCGTCCTGCTGCCGAACATCATGGGCGCACAGGACTCCGCCAACGTCCTCGGCGACCAGCGCAACATGTCGCGCCACTACGAGTGGCTCTACATCTACAAGCAGAAGCACAACAAGGCGCTGCCGATGACCGGCGGCTACAAGTTCGTGCTCTCGACCTGGACGTCGCGCATCTTCGACCACACGCCGGAGAACTTCGATCGCTACTGGACCCCTGGTGCCCGCGACCAGGATCCTGCCTACCAGGAGCAGTACAAGATGGTCCGGGCCAACGAGGAGATCTGGACCAACCTCGAGAGCACGCAATCGAGCGACACCCACTACGTCGGTCGCGCGCGAGCTCATCTGCGGACGGCCGAGAGCAGCGCCAACGATGCCTGGATGGCGAACGACAACGAGGGCGCGTGGTCGTTGCGCGACGGCACCGTCAACATCCTGTTCAGCGACGGCAATGTCCGTTCCTACAGCTATCAGCAGCTGCAGGAGCAGTACGGTCTCGGTGACTTCGACAAGGACAACCCGCTGCAGACCTGGGGCGAGAACTCGCCGATCGAGCCCTGCCGCAAGCTCGACAACTGACCCCCGGAACGCCGCAACGCGGCCAGCGCCGCTGCGGCGTTTCTCAGGCGGAGATCGAAGGCCCGCGGCGTCCAGGCGGAAGGCAACCCGGCCGTGGGGAGTCCAGCCACGGCCGGGTCGGAGCCGAGGGCATCCGTCAGAACAGGCTGATCACCGGCACCGAGTACGACACCGATCCGCTGACCGCGGTGTGATCGTTGCTGTTGGCGATGCGGCTGACCGGGATCGGCATCGGTCCGGACGGTTGGGTCACGAGGGTGACGCCATCGCCGAACGACACCTCACCGCTGCCGAGATGGGCCGAGCCGGTCTGGCACCAGAGCCGGAAGCCTGGGGGCAGCACCGGCAGCCCGGTCAGCGTACCGTCGTAGCGGCCCTGCGTGGTCATCGCACCGGGCATCTCGAACCAGACATCGTTGGAGCCGAACACCGTGCACGACGGTTGCAGCGGCCACGGCATCGACACCGGCTGGGTGCCGAGCGCGACCCAGGCCCGGGTCATTCCCGAGCCGTCATCGGCGATGCCGTTGCGCACCGAGGCCTCGAGCTCCATGCCGCTGCCGACATGCCACAGCGTGAGCGCGCCATAGGTCGCGAGCGTGTTGCCGCGTGCCGGGCAGCCGCTGCCGAAGCGGAACCCGGGTTGCTCGGCGTCACCGTTGGCGTAGTTCTGGTGACCGTCGAGATAGACGCTGAAGTTGCGGTTGTTGCCCGATGGCGTCGAGTTGCCGAACACCGTCACGTCGATGCAGACCGTGCCACCCTGGGCCGGCACCGTGAACGGCGTCGCGTACGGGATCAGGAGTTCGAACGCCGGTGCCGGATCGAGCCCGGGCCGCGCCGTGCCGGGGAACTGCACCACGGTGCGCGGCAGCACGGTGACGGCGTTGGCGCCGATGTTGTTGGCGAACGTCGCCGAGGCCTGGTCCGGCGCGTTCGGTGACATCGACACCGTGGTGCGTCGTGACGCGACAGACGATAGAGACCCTCCTGGGCCGAAACCGGCTGGCGCACGTCGCTCTCGATCAGCGGGAGCCAGTCCCGCCCCGGTAAGCGCCGAAGCGCCGGGTAGCAGGCC
>JAGQRA010000312.1 GCA_020425885.1 Planctomycetota bacterium
AGCCGAATCCGCTCGTGGAGGCGAATCTCGAGCAGTTGCGCGAGCAGGTCCGATCGAAGAAGGCGGACGTCGGCATCTGCTTCGACGGCGACGCGGACCGGTGCATGGTCGTCGACGAGAAGGCGCAGATCATCGGGTGCGACCTGCTCACCGCCTGGCTGGCCCGCGGATTCCTCGAGCGGGAGCCGGGGGGATCGATCGTGTACGACCTGCGTTCGAGCCGCTCGCTGTCGGAGATGGTCCGCGAGCAGGGCGGGACGCCGGTGAAGTCGCGGGTCGGTCACGTGTTCATGAAGCAGGTCATGGCCGATCGCAGCGCGGTCTTCGGCGGCGAGTTGTCCGGTCACTTCTACTTCCGGGACAACTTCAACGCGGACAGCGGCGCGATCGCGTTCGCCTGCGTCGTGTCGGAACTCGCCCGGTCGGGCAAGGCCATGAGCACGCTCATCAAGCCGGCGCGCCGCTACGTGCAGTCGGGCGAGATCAACTTCGAGAACGAGCACAAGGAAGAGGCGATCGAGGAACTCAAGGAGGCGTTCGCGAAGGCGAAGATCGAGGAACTCGACGGCCTCACCCTCGAACTGCCCGACTGGTGGTGCAACGTCCGCATGAGCAACACCGAGCCGCTGCTGCGACTCAATCTCGAAGGCGCGACGCCCGAACTGGTGAAGAAGTACGTCGACGAGGTGTCGATGTATCTCGGCGAACGGGTCGCGCACTGACCGTTCGGTGCCGATCACCGCGGGCGCGACCGCAGGACCGGCGGTCCCGCAATCGCGCCCGCGACTCGGTGTGAACCGGCCGACGACGCATCGGTCACGCGACCGTCGGTCACGGCAGATCGATGCAGATCACGAAGTTGCCGGCGCAGGCGGGCTTGTCGGGGATGCGGAGACAGATCTGCGTGCCCGTCGCCAGCGCGTCCGGTCCCGCGGCACCGGCGCAGCCGTCGATCTCGACGTTCGTCAGACCCTCGATGATGCCCGCGACGCCGCTCGCGCTGAGGTTGATGAGCAGCTCCCACCGCAACGTGCCGCAGTCGAGCGCGAACGTGCCGTCGCAACTGTGATACCGCGGCCAGACCTCGAAGCGCGTGCCGGCCGGGTAGACGCCGTTCGGCAGCGGTCCGGGCGGAATGGTGAGGCAGATGCTTCCGCCGATGATCATGCCGACGACGGAGATGTCCCAGCCGGGACCGCACGCGCCGACGCCGGGCTCGAAGCCGCCGACGTTGAAGATGATGTTCGCGCCGCCGGGCTGCGGATCGCCCCAGCAGGCGCCGTCATCCGTGACCTTGATGATCGGGAACGGGTTCGGGATCTCGATCGGGAATCCGACGCCGGGCACGATCTCCAGCACCACCTCGCCCTGGAAGAATCCCGGGACCGGACCGATCTGCGCGAGCATGATCTGCGGCGCGCCGGCGCCCTCGGCCGCCGGAATGATGGCGGACACCTCCAGCGGCGCGAACAGCACGCCCTCGCCCTGGCCGCCGGTGGGTTGCTGCAGTTCCTTGAGGACGACGCAGTAGTCGTAGGGATCGTCGGAGGGGAACGAGCCGAGGATGGCCAGTTCGGTGCCCGGTCCGCCGGCGGGCGGATCGACGGACATGATCTCGACGCCGCCCGGGCACTCGCCCCAGGCGGCGAGCAGTTGGGCGAGATCGCCGGGATCGACCTGGCCGTTGCCGTTGAGGTCGGCCGCGCAGCCGGGACAGGGTCCCCACGCCGCCAGCAGTTGGGCCAGATCCGGGGGGCCGACGACGCCGTCGCC
>JAGQRA010000313.1 GCA_020425885.1 Planctomycetota bacterium
GCGGGCCACGACGTGCATCGCGTCGGTGATCTCGTCGCGCAGCTGCGCCGGAACCGGCCCGCCGCTGTCCAGCACCTGACAGATCCTCATCAGGTAATCCTCGGTGTAGGCCTGGAACTCCTCGATGACCCGCATGATCACGCCCGCTTCCTCGGGCGTGCGGCCGAAAATCGGCGGATCGGGGTATTTGAGGTCGAGGTAGTAGAGCACCGCGACCGACTCGAACACGACGTAGTCCCCGTCCTTGAGCACGGGCACCCGGCCGCGCGGGTTCATCGCGAGCATCTGCGGCGATTTGTGATCCTGCCGTGCGAGCTGCAGCGGGTGGCTGGTCCATGGCAGACGCTTGTGCTCGAGCGCGAGCATGACGCGCCAGCATTGCGGACTGCCGCTGCCCCAGTAGAGATCTATCGCCATTTCGTCCTTCCAGAAGCCGTCCGTGATTGTAACGGCAAGATTTCGGACGGAGAATTCGCGGATGGAACCGCTCGCCACCCTGATCGACGTCGCCGGACTCGCCGCGAGGCTGGACGATCCCGACTGCGCGGTGCTCGATTGCCGCTTCGATCTCGTGCGACCGGCCTGGGGGCGCGAGGCCTGGGCGGCCGGCCACGTACCTGGCGCGTTTTACTGCGATCTCGACCACGATCTCGCCGCAGCGGTTGGCCCCTCGACGGGCCGTCATCCACTGCCCTCCCCCGACGCCTTCGCGGCACGAGCCGGCGCCTGGGGCATCGACGAGCGAGTCCAGGTCGTGGTCTACGACCAGGGCAACGGCATGTACGCCGCGCGCGCCTGGTGGCTGTTCCGCTGGCTCGGCCACCGCGCCGTCGCAGTGCTCGACGGTGGTTTTGCCGCCTGGACGGCCGCGGCGCAACCGGTCACCACAGCCGCAGGCGACCGCGCGGCGCGACGTTTCGTCGCCCGTATCGACCGCAGCGCCACCGTCGACACGGACGCCCTCGCGACCGGCCTGCGGGACGCCGCTGCCGGCCTGCGCCTGGTCGATGCGCGAGGCGCCGATCGCTTCGCCGGACAGAACGAGACCATCGACCCGATCGCCGGCCACGTGCCCGGCGCGGTGAATCATCCCTTCGTCCGCAATGTCGATGCGACCGGCCGGCTGCGACCCGCCGACGAGCTGCGGGCGCAATGGCTACAGACTCTCGGTGGAGCAGCGCCGACGGCCCTGGTCGCGATGTGCGGCTCGGGTGTCAGTGCCTGTCACAATCTGCTGGCACTCGAGCATGCCGGGCTCGGCGGCGGCCGCCTCTACCCGGGCTCCTGGAGTGAGTGGATCCGCGACCCCTCGCGTCCCGTCGCAACAGGCCCCGCCTGATGACACTCGATTTTCGGCACCCACCGGCGGTGCCTGTCGCCACAGCAGCCGCCGCGGCCTGGCGGCATGCCGTCGGCAATCTCCAACCCTCTCTGCGCCAAGGCTTCACCCATGCCCGTTGATCCTCCTGCCAACTCCGCCCCTGCTGCCGCCCGGGCTGCGGCCACCGAAAATGGCGCCGCGGCCTCGACGCGGCGCAACGGCACGCCGCCGTGGAACATCGACGACTCGCTCGAGCTCTATCACGTCGCCGCCTGGAGCAAGGGCTATTTCTCGATCAACGCCGCCGGTCATGTGGTCGTGCGTCCGGACCAGAAGCCCGGACGCGAGATCGACCTGTACGACGTGGTCCAGGGCCTGAAAGCACGCGAGCTGACCGCACCGGTGGTACTGCGCTTCTCCGGCATCCTCGCGCACCGCCTGCGGCACCTGCACGATGCGTTCGCCCGGGCCATCGCCGAGAACGACTACCGCAACGGCTACTCGGCCGTGTTCCCGATCAAGGTGAACCAGCAACGCCTGGTCGTGGAAGAGGTCTATCGCCACGGTCGCGAGTTCGGTTTCGGCCTCGAGGTCGGCAGCAAACCCGAGCTGCTCGCGGTCATGGCGATGACCGAAGGTTCGTCGGACCGCCTGATCGTCTGCAACGGCTTCAAGGACGACAGTTACATCGAGGCCGCGATGCTCGCCACCAAGCTCGGCCGCACCATCGTGCCGGTGGTCGAGAATTTCGAAGAGCTGGGATTGATCCTCCGGCAGGCCGAGAAACATCGTGTCCGGCCGAAGATCGGGGTACGTGTCAAGCTCGCCAGCGAGGGCTCGGGTCGCTGGCGCGACTCGGCCGGCGAGAAATCGAAGTTCGGGCTGTTCATCACCGAGATCCTCGAAACCGTCGAAGTGCTGAAACGGCACGACATGCTCGACTGCCTGAAACTCGTGCACTGCCATCCCGGCAGCCAGCTGCAGGACATCCGCCGCGTCAAGGACGCGATCAACGAGCTGGCCCATGTCTATGCGGAGCTGAAGCTGCTCGGCGCCGGCCTCGAATACATCGATGTCGGCGGCGGTCTGGGCGTCGACTACGACGGCTCGGGCACCAATTACTCCTCGTCGATGAACTACAGCATCGACGAATACGCCAACGACGTCGTCTATCGCGTCGCCAGCGTCTGCAACGCGCGCGGCATCCCGCATCCGCGGATCGTAAGCGAGTCC
>JAGQRA010000037.1 GCA_020425885.1 Planctomycetota bacterium
GCGTCAACGTCACGGACACCACCAGCCCCGGTGCACGGCGCGGGGCCCGGCGCTACGACTCCACCGCGGCAGACTCTGCCGAGCTCCTGGCCGCGGCGCTGTCCGACACGATCACGAACCCGGCGCAGGCGTGGATGGGTTGGGAGTTCGGTACGGATGAGCTGAAAGAGAACCTCGAGGCGCGGGAATGGCTCGATGCCGCGACCGATGAGCACATGGCCACGCTCGACGACTCCAACTTCTACACGCAAATCGATGAGGCCTGGATCGGGCTGGTGTCCTACGGCACCGACGCGATGTACGAAGAAGAGTTGCCGCGCGATCGCGATGGCGCGTTCACCGGCGTGACGTTCCAGGCGTGGCCGGTGTCCGAATACGTGTTCACCGAGGACGCGAACGGCGAAGCCAACGGCGTGATCCGATGCTTCAAGCTCACCGCCGCGGCCGCCCGGCGCAAGTTCTCAGCAATGCCCAGGTATCAGGGGCTCGGGCGGAAGATCGAGGAAGCGCTGCGCAGCAACCGGCCAGAGGCCGCGGAAGAGCGGTTCGAGTTTATCCACGCGATCATGCCGCGCGACCAGTACGAGTCGGATTCCGGGCCGCTGTCGTGGGCCTACACGAACGACTACATCGCCAAGGAAGACGAGCACCGGATCGTGTCCGGCGGCTACATGGAGCAGCCATTCGCGGTCACCCGCTGGCGCAAGACCCCGGACGATCAAGGCTGGGGCCGCTCGCCTGGGATGAACGCGCTTCCGTCGGTGCTGACGCTGAACGAGGCCAGTCGGTTGGCGCTGCGGGCATGGGGGAAAGACATCGACCCGCCAGTAGTGGTCGAGGACAGGGGCGTAGTGGGCGCCTTGCGGCTGGATGCCGGCGGCATCACATACGCACGGCGCGGCGCACGGATCGATCATCTGATGTCCGGCGGCCGGTACGACGTGACGAAGATGGAGACCGAGCGGCACATCAGGCAGATCCGCCAGATGTTCTACATTGAGCAGCTGGTGCAGCTGGTGGGCGAGCCCACGCCGAACATGACGGCAACCGAGTTCATCCGCCGGCAGCAGCTGATGCAGCGCATGCTGGGCCCGACGTTCGGCCGGATCCAGCGCGAGAAGCTGGCGAAGCTGATGTTCAGGCACCTCGCGATCCTGGCGCGCGCGAACGCGCTACCGCCGCTGCCGCAGGTGCTGGCCGAACGCGCGGCGCGTGGTCAGGCGATCCCGGTCAAGGTGGTCTACACCGGTGCGCTGGCCCGAGCGCAGCAGATGGGCGACGCCGAGGCCATCGAGCGCGGATTGGCGTTCGGAGCTCAGCTCGCGCAGCTGACCGGCAGACCGCCAGCGAGGATCGACGCCGATGAGGCAGAAAAGCGCGTGCTTGAACTGTACGGCGTGCCCGCGAGCGTCTTGCGCACGGATGAACAAGTCGCAGAGGTGCGACGGCTACAGGCGGAAGCCGCGCAAGAGGAAGCCGCGATGCAACAAGCAGGGCAGACGGCTGAGATTGTGGGCACTGCAGCACAAGCGATGCGCGA
>JAGQRA010000314.1 GCA_020425885.1 Planctomycetota bacterium
CACACTGTCGGTTACGGTTGCACATTCGAGAGGAGTCGCTTTGGCTTCCTGTTGGCTTCGCAACCTCAGGTACGCCCGAGCCTCCTCTCGAAATTCACCCGGCTCGTGAATAGTCCGGGCTAGCGCCCCCGAACATCACCGCCAGCGGTGCGACGACCCCCGCCACCAGCGTCTGGACCGGGACCGCCTTCAACGGCACGGCCTTCGGACCGCTCGGCAACACCAACGGCTCGTCCGGCACAGGCAACCCAAATGCCAGCACCTTCCGCTGGGTCCTTCTCAGCTTGAGCCATGTGACGCAGACCTCGTCCCTCCCCCTCTACGGCATCTCGGACGTGCTGACCGTGCCTTACCCGGACTATCCCCGGGGCCTGAAGCCCGGCAACCAGTTCCGCATCCTGTTCGTGACCGACTCGACCCGCGACGCGACCTCGTCGAACATCAACGACTACGACGACTTCGTCACCGCCGACGCGCAGGCCGTGCCGGCGCTGCAGCGGTTCCGGACCAACTGGCGCGCGGTCGCGAGCACGCCATCGGTGTCGGCGAAGGACCACACCGAGACGACCGGCACCGGCGTGCCGATCTACCTTCCGGATGGGACGCGAATCGCGCACGACTACAGCCGAATCTGGTCAGGGAACGGCCAGATCTTCCTGGCGCCCCCGAACATCACTGCCAGCGGCGTCGCGATATCCGGCTTGGGCTGGACCTGGACTGGCACCGACCCGTATGGGGCGATCGGCACCTACCCGCTGGGCGACCCCGGCGGCTCGTCCATCAGCGGTGGCTCGACCTCGGCCTACCATTGGATCTACAACAACATCGCATACCAGTCGGGCCTGCGTCCGCTCTACGGCATCTCGGACGTGATCACGGTTCCCGAGCCGAAGCACCCGCAGGACCTGCAGCCCGGCCAGCGCTACCGCGTGCTCTTCGTCACCGACGGCACGCGCGACGCGACCTCGGCGAACATCACCGACTACGACGACTTCGTCAGCGCCGACGCGGATGCCGTTCCGGCCATGCGTCTCTACGACACCGAGTGGAAGGCGGTCGCGAGCACGACGTCGGTGGACGCCAGAGTGCATACCGGCACCGACCCCAGTGTCGCTGGCGTGCCGATCTACCGCCCCGATGGGACTCGCATCGCTGACGACTACGCCCGGCTCTGGGGCACGTTTGCCAGTCCGCTCCTCGCGGCACCGGCGATCACCGGCAGCGGAGTCATGACGTCAGCTTCCCACGTCTGGTCTGGCACCACCTTCAGTGGTGTAGCCTCCTTCGGGACGCTTGGAGGTCCCTACGCCAGCGCCCATGGCGGAATGCCGACGAGTCCCGGCAACGACTGGATCTGGGGCTACAGCCAGGCACTGACGACCGAACACCCCCTCTACGGCATCTCGGAGGTCCTCTTCGTGCCCTTCCCAGACGTGATCGGCACCAGCTGCGGCAGCGCGTCGCTGAGCCGCGACACGCTGCCCGTGCTCGGCACGTCGTTGCTGTGCACGCTCAGCGGCGTTCCTGCCAACGGCATCGGCGCCGTGCTCGTCGATCTCGGCCTGCCGACCGCCGGGACGCCGCAGCCGACGCCGCCGTTCGCGGTCGGGTGCATGTCGTATCTCGCGTCGTCGTTGACGCTCGGCATCACGCTGCAGCAGAGCCAACAGTTCGCGGTCGCGATCCCGAACGACCCCGCCTACGTCGGCCTGCCGATCGCGATGCAGGGTGCGGCGATCGACCTCTCGAGCGGCGAGGTCACCTCGACCAACGCGATCGCGGCCAGGGTGCACGACTGACACGGCGCGACTGACACCGCCCCGGGCCACCGGCCGCCGCCCGCGGCGGCCGTTTTCGTGAATGCGGTGCTTCGCCGGCTGCGATCTGGCGTGAACGGGGCAGACCCGAAACGGAGAAACCGAAGATGACCCTGAAGACCCTGCTCATGGCGGCCCTTGTCGCTTCCACTGCCCTCGCCCAGGGCCTGAACTACCCGGCCGGTCTGCAGCCAGGCGACGAATACCGCGTCCTGTTCGTGACCGACTCGAGCCGAGATGCGACCGCGACCGACATCAGCACCTACGACGCGTTCGTGACCGCGGACGCCACCGCGGTGCCGTTCCTGGCCTCACTGAACACCAGCTGGCGCGCCGTCGGCAGCACGGCGGCGGTCTCGGCGCGGGACCACA
>JAGQRA010000315.1 GCA_020425885.1 Planctomycetota bacterium
AGGCATCGCTGGCCGCGTCCGATGCCCACAAGGAATACGTCGCGCTGATGCGGTGGCCGGGGTCGATCCGGGAACTCGCCGATGCCTGGGTTTGCGATCGGACGCTGCACACCGACGAGGACAAGCCGCAGCAGGCGCGCACGGAATTCGATCTTGCCGAGGCCTTCCGTGGCTGCGCGCTCGTCAGGTGTCGGATCCACACCGGCCGCTACCACCAGATCCGCCGTCACGCCAATCACTCCGGCCGCCACATCCTCGGTGACACCACCCACGGCAAGGGTAGACTCAACGCGCTGTTCCGAGAGAAGTACGGCTTGCCCCGCCTGTTTCTCCACCTGCACCGTATCGCGATGGATCATCCGCGTACCGGCGCGCGCATGGAACTTACCGATCCACTTCCGGATGATCTGGCTCCGGTACTCGAGCGGTTGCGATACGAAAGCAGACACGGTTGCCCTCCTTCGCACTCATAACCCTGGTCAACGATCGCGCCCAATTCGAAGCCTGTCAGGCATCGTTGCGGGCCCAGGTCGCGACGTTCCCCGAGTGGTTGGCGATCGAGCCCAACGACCGGGGATGGAATGCGGCGCAGGGCCTCAACCACGGCATCGATTCGCTCGAGGTCGACTGGGTCATCTGCGTGCATCAGGACGTGCTGCTGCCGCCGGGCTTCTGGACCCGCCTGACCGCCGAACTCGCCGCGCTGCCGGCCGACGTCGCGTTGGCCGGCATTGTCGGCTGCGAGCGGGGCGGCGCCTTTCGCGGTCACATCGTCGATCCCAACGGCCATTGCTATTGGGGCCCGGTGCCTTGCGATGTGCTGACGCTCGACGAGGTGCTCATCGCCGTGCGCCGGTCGTCGGGGTTGCGTTTCTGCCCGGATGTCCCGGGGTTCCACTGCTACGGCGCCGAGCTGTGCTTCCAGGCCGCGGCGCGCGGACTGCGTTCACGGGTCATCGACACCCCCGTCGTGCACCTGTCCACGGGTCGGCTCGACGACAGCTACGATCGCGCCTCGCAGTGGCTGTTGGCGAGGTGGGGTGAATCGTTTGGCCACGTCCTGCCGATGCCGACCCTGTTGGTGAAAGACGACGACAGGGCCAGCTGGTGGCGGCGACTCAAGGTGCGGTGGCGGCGGCGACGCGATCGTCTGCGGCGCAACGAGAACTCCTGCGGGGGCGCGCCGTGTGCGGTGCGGGCCTACGCGGCAGAGCAGGGCAGGGTCTCGGTGTGACACGACTCCTGGTCGTGGCCTACTACTTCCCGCCGCGAGGTGGCGCCGGGACCCAGCGCTTCGCGAAGTTCTGCAAGTATCTGCCCGAGCACGGGGTCGAACCGGTCGTCCTGACCTCGGGCAACATCGAGCAGAACCGCAACGCGCCGCACGACGATCCCAGCCTGGTGACCGATGCGTTGGTGGCGGTCGAGCGCGTCGATCCGCCGGCGCGGATGCCGTTGTCGCAGCGATTGCGGCGCGCGATGCGACTCGATCTCGACGAGGAGGCGTGGGCCGCGATCGCCGAGGAACGGGCACTGGGCCTGGTGCAGGAGCGGGCCATCGACGCCGTCATCACGACGTTGTCGCCGTTCGCCTGCTATCGCATCGGCGAGCGCCTGAGGCGCGCGACCGGCATGCCGTGGCTGCTCGATCTGCGTGATCCCTGGGCGCTCGATGGCTGGCGCAGCTATCGCACCCGCTTCCATGCCGCCGCGGACCTCGGACACATGCGGCGGGCACTGGTCGGCGCGGACTACGTGATCGCGAACGTGCCCGAGGCGGCCAAGGCCTACGTCGCGATGGGCGCGGATCCGGCGCGAACCGTCGTGATCCCGAACGGCCACGACGAGGAGGACTTCGATGCGCCGGTATCGGTGCCGTGGGCCGGCGATGGCCGGTTCCACCTGGTCCACATGGGGACGTTCCACGCCGTCGACACCCCAGAGGGTCTGACCAGGAACGGCCTGTCGCGGGTTCGCCATCGCCAGATCGAGCCGCTGGGTCGCTCCGGCCATTACCTGTTGCACGCCTTGGCGCAGCTGCGGCAACGGGCGCCGTCGTTGTGGTCGCGGCTCCGGGTCGAACTCTATGGCAACGTCGACGGCAGCCATCGCGACCTAATCGAACGTCTCGGCATCGATGAGGTGCTGTCGCTGCACGGCTACGTGCCGCACCGCGAGTCGATCGCGGCACTGACCAACGCCGATGCCGTGTTCGTGCCGCTGCACGGTGTGCCGGCGGGAGATCGCGCGCTGGTGGTGCCCGGCAAGCTCTACGAGGCGCTGGCCAGTGAGAGTCCGGTGCTGGCGGCATTGCCCGAGGGCGATGGCGCCGATCTGGTGCGGGCCCTCGAGGCAGGGCTCGTCGTGCCACCGACCGATGCCGCGCAGCTGGGCGCGGCCCTCGAGCAACTGGTCGCTGGCTGGTCGCGGCAGCAGCCGGTCGCCGGCTGTCCGCGGCAGCGGCTGGCCCCGTTCTCCCGCCGCAACCTGACGAAGGTGCTGGCCGCGGTCGTCGATGCCGCCGTGCACGGGCTGGAGACCGGGGGCATTGCCGATCCGTGGCAGTCCGCGCAGCTGGCGCGGCGCAGTTGAGCGCCGGCGGCGGAAAGCGCTTGACTGTCCAGCAGAAGCGATCAAGATGCGCCGAGATACGCCCGCAAAATCCGGTGACACCAGACTTTGTGGTAGGCCTGCCGGCGCTCCTCGCGACTCCCAAGTGGCTGGAACATCGTTGATTAGACCGAACTCGACCGGCGGGCAGGTTTTGCGATTGGACGCAATTGAATGATCAGCCCCACAGGGCCCATCCGCTCTCGCCTCGGGACTTCGGAATGAACCAGAAGAAAAAGATCGCCCTCGCCGGTGGTGGCTACTGCCTCTACGCGCCGCGCTTCCCGCGCTTCCTCGACGCGCCGGGGTTCGCCGACGAGGCCAACATCGGCAATGCCATCGTGCCGTCGGTCTACTTCCTCGCGGTGCTCGAGGGCGGGTGTCCGGTAAGCCTCGTTCGCACCGGCCTCGAGATGCAGAACGGCAAGGCGATCGTGAGCTTCGACGGGCCCGACGGTCTCAAGCTGGTCGAGCACCGCTTCATCACCCAGGACGACCGCTTCGTCTCCGAGCTGTTCCTGCAGAACACCAACAAGGGCGAGCGCACGGTGACGATCGTGCTGTGGACGACGACCGATCCCGAGGGTGAGCCGGTCTCGCTCGAGGGCGACAGCTTCCGTATCCGACGAGCATTGAAGACCGCCGGCGCCGATGTGCCGGCGGACATCCTCTACTCGAGCCCGGACAGCAAGGGTGCGCGCTGCATGCAGGGCTTCTTCGCCGAGGGCGGCAGCGATCGCCCCGACTTCGAAGAGACGCCGTGGTTCGATCTCGGGGCGTTGCCGACGCCGCGCGCCAAGCGCCCGATGGAGAAGCCGAGCCCGATCATCGCCGGGTCGCGCGTCTACGCCGGACTGTTCCGCGAGATCGCGCTCAAGACCAACGGCAAGGCGCACCACCGCTTCGAGGCCAACGTCACCTTCAAGGGCAAGGGCGTCAACTTCCGCGCCCGCCGTCCAGACGCCAAGGACGAGAACGGCTGGGCCGCGTTCTGGGATCAGGTGCCGCAGTTCAAGTGCGACGACAAGGAACTCGAGCGGGTCGTGAAGAGCCGCTTCGAACTGCTGTTCCTGTTGCGGCAGCCGCACGGCGCCGGCCTGTTCAGCTCGCCGGCGGTATGCGAGGGCAACGGTCAGCTGCATCAGCCCAGCGCGATCAGCGCTCCGGCCATCATGCGCGAGGCGCGCTGGCTGCAGGATCCGACGCTGGCGCGTGGCTGCCTCAAGCTGTTCTTCGACAACCTGCACCGCAACGGCCAGGTGCCCGGCCGGGTCCACATGGGCGGCACCGACATCGCCGACTTCTTCCACGCCGACTGGGGCGGCGGCTTCGAGTCGCTCGATGCGATGCATCCGGACAAGGCGACCAAGAAGGCCGTGCTGATGTCGATGCAGCGCTACGTCAAGTGGCTGGCGAACAACCGCGACCCCGAGGGCAGCGGCCTGACCGACATCGTCAATCACTTCGAGTCCGGCCAGGAATTCTCGCGGCGCTACATGGTGATCGACACCAAGGCCGACCGCGCGGTCGAGTTCGAGGAGCAGTTCCGCCTCAAGGGCATCGACGTCTCGGTCTTCCGCTACCGCATGGTGAAGTGGCTGTATGCGGTCGCCGAGGAGATCCAGGAGAAGGCCATGGCCAACCGGTTCCACGCCGAGGCCGAGGTCATCCTCGACACCATCCGGCGGAAGATGTGGGACGAGAAGTCCGGCATGTTCATGGACCTCGATCCGAAGAGCCGGCGCAAGACCAACGTCAAGGCGGCGGTCGGCTTCTACCCGCTGGCCACCGACATCCCGAACCAGAAGCAGGTCGAGATGATGCTCGACGTGCTGAGCAGCCGGCAGGAGTTCTGGGCCAAGTACCCGGTGCCGAGCATCGCGATGAGCGATTCGACCTTCGACCCCGCCGGCCGCTGGAAGGGCACGCGCAAGGATTGCCCGTGGAACGGGCGGACTTGGTCGGTCGTCAACGGCCACATCCTCGAGGGCCTGACCTACTGGGGCGAACGCGGCAACAAGAAGGCGGCGCGCCTGGCGACGCAGCTGCTGCAGCGGTGGGTGTCGATGCTCAGCGGCGCCGCCGAGAACTCGGATCTGCCCAACGCGCTCGAGCACTACCACCCCGAGACCGGCATCGGCTCGCGCTACCGCGGCATCGACCTGTGCCTCAACTCCGTCGTGCTGGACAACGTGTTCCGCATCGCCTGCGGCTTCGCCATCCGGTTCGGTGAGGTGCAGGACGACCCGATCGGCGACGCGATCGACTTCAAGCTGCAGGGCATGCCGTTGGGCAACAAGCTCTACGACGTCGAGCGCAAGAGCGGCAAGCTCCGGGTCCAGATGCGATGAGGTGGCGGCCGTGGTGACCATCGACGATGTCACCGCCGCCGCGATCCGCATCCACGGGCTGGTGCACCGGACGCCGGTCATGACCTCGGCCACGCTCGATCGCGAGGTCGGGGCGAGCGTGTTCCTGAAGTGCGAGAACCTGCAGAAGGTCGGCGCCTTCAAGGCCCGCGGCGCCTGCAACGCGGTGCTAGCGCTCGATGACGACGCGGCGCGGCGCGGTGTCGTGGCGCACAGCAGCGGCAACCACGCCGCCGCGCTGGCCTACGCGGCTCGAGCTCGCGGGATCCCGTGCACGGTCGTGATGCCGGACTCGGCGCCGGCGGTGAAGGTCGCGGCGGTGCGCGGCTACGGCGCCCGCATCGTGTTCTGCAAGGCCGCCGAGCGCGAGCGGGTCTGCGCCGAGGTGCAGCGCGAGAGCGGGGCGGTCCCGATCCATCCGTTCGAGAACCCGTTCGTGATCGCCGGTCAGGGCACGGCGGCGCTCGAGCTGTTCGATGACATCGCCGACCTCGATGTCGTCGTGACTCCGGTCGGCGGCGGCGGGCTCTGCGCCGGCACCGCGATCGTGGCGCGGGCGCGCGGCGCCGACATCGAGGTGCTCGCGGCCGAGCCGATCGCGGTCGACGACGCGGCGCGGTCGTTGGCGACCGGAGTGCTGCAGCCGCGGGTCGAGAACGCCGAGTCCTGGGCCGACGGCCTGATGACCGGACTCGGGGCGCCTGACTTCGAGTTGATGCGGCGGTGCGGTGTCCGGGTCGTGACGGTCGAGGAAGATCAGATCCTCGCCGCCGCGCGTTTCTGTCTGGAGCGCCTCAAGATCGTCGTCGAACCGAGCGCCGCGACCGCGGTCGCGGCCGTTCGCGCCAGCGCCGATGACCTGGCCGGCAAACGGGTCGGCGTGATCCTGAGCGGCGGCAACACGGATTTCCGGTGGCTCGACGAGACCCGAACATGACCAGAGACCTGCTCCTTCTCCGTCGCCTGGCGCCCGTAGCGCTCGGCCTCGTCGTCGCCTGCGCGGCACCGCGACAGGCCGTCGAGATCGCTTTCGACTCCGAAGCCGAACTCGCGCGGTGGGAGTTCACCGACGCCGCCGCCTTCCGCTGGGCCCGCGAGGAGTCGGACGGTCGCGGCTGTCTCGAGCTGCACGCAGCGAGTTCGTACCAGCCGCCGCATCGTTCGCCGTTGGCGCTGGCGATCCTGCGCGACGTCGAGTGCGGCGACTTCACGTTGAAGGTGCGCGCGCGCCAGACCGGTCGCGAGTACGGCCATCGCGACCTCGTGTTCGTCTTCGCCTGGCGCGACCCGGCGCACTTCCTCTATGCCCACCTCGCCAGCCAGGCCGACGCCAATGCCCACCAGGTCATGCTCGTCGACGGCGCGCCGCGGCGGCCGGTGACGACCGCGCGCACCACGGGAATCGACTGGGGTGATGGCTGGCACGACATCGAGCTTCGTCGCCGGGGTGTCGAGGTCGAGGTGCTGTTCGACGGTGTGCAGGCACTGCGCGCCGAGGTGCCGACCTGGCCGGGTCGCATCGGGCTGGGGTCCTTCGACGACACCGGCCGCTTCGCCGATCTTTCGATTTGGCTGCCGTGAGTCTGGCGGATCGTTGGACGAACTCGTGGGCACGGTGAAGTGTGTAGTGTGGTCGTGCAGTGGGGCGGCCAAGACGGTGCACGACTACGCACTTGGCGCAGGTTGACCCGTTGTTCGGACCAGGGGTAGAAGAGAACCCTCGGAGTGACGCGAAGGTAGAATCTCGACCGCGGTCCCTGTGCTGCACCGTCAAACCATTGCGGTGGTGCCGGGACGGAGATGGAAAATGCGCGTGATTCCGAGCGGAGGCAAGTGATGAGAGTCTCACAGCTCACAGCTCACAGCTCACAGCTCACAGCTCACAAGCGTCAGGCGTACTGGCGCTGATCTCGGTTGGACCGGTTGATGTGATCGTCGGGCAAGGACCGAAGGCCGAAGTTCAGCCCGAGAAAGTCCCTTTCGAAACCCCATCCTCCTCAGCGACGTACTCGGCTCGTGTCCGACGGGTGTGAATTCGGATTCGGGCAAGAAAGCGGGAGTCGGCCGGAGAGTCGCTCGTACAACGTAAGTGACAACTAACACTGTCCTTGCATGCGGCAACGCGCCGCACTCCCCGGCCACCATTAAGG
>JAGQRA010000316.1 GCA_020425885.1 Planctomycetota bacterium
CGAGCACGCCGAGCGGCTGACCGTTGAAGGGTTGGCCAGCCGCGTTCTGCACCGGCACCGTGCCGGCCGCCGTACCGTCGCTCTTGTAGAGTTCGAACGAGCCCGCGCGGCGTTGGAAGTAGACCTCGCCGCCGAGCGCGATGAGGTGGAAGTCGCGGCGGTTCTGCACGCCGATGACGCCGTCGGCGCTGCCGGCATTGACGTTCAGCATCCGGGTTCCCGCCGTGGTGCCGTCGGTGACCCACAGCTCGGTGCCGTTGCCGAAGCTCGTGGCGCGGAAGAACGCGAGGCCGCCGGCGACCGTGAAGTCGACGGGATCACCGTTGCCGAACTGATTCAGGTCGGCGACCAATACGGTGCCGGCCGCGGTGCCGTCGGTCTTGCACAGTTCGATGCCGCTCGCGCCGCTGGTGCCGGCGAAGTAGAGCTCGTTCTGGAACACGCCGAGCAACCGCACCGCGCCGCCGTTGATGCCGGGGTAGAAGTCGGCGACCAGCCGCGTGCCGGCCGGCGTGCCGTCGCTGCAGTAGAGCTCCTGTCCGGTGCCGGCCCACGGTCCTTGCCCGGTGCCGAGGAAGTAGCACTCCCCGCCGAACGCCATCGCCGTCTTCGCGTCGGGCCAGCCCGGTGTACCGCAATGTCGACCGTCACGGCCCAGGTTCCGGCCGGAGTGCCGTCGCTGCGATGGAGGTGGCGCTGGCCGAGCCAGTTGGCGGCGTCGAACATCAGCTCGTTGCCGGTGGAAACGAACCAGGAGGTCGACGAACCCCCGAAGGTGTTGACATCGGCGACCATGGTCGGAGCCTGACCGGAGAGGGCTGCCGCGGCGAGGAGCGCTGACATGACCGCGATGAGGAGCCCGGTGCTGCTGCGAAGATCGTGCATGACATCACCGGAGAAGAACCCGCGTCCGGCTCGTTCGCCGAATTCGGCTGCGGCGGCGAGGAAGGGGCCTCAGTTCGGATGGGTTTCGCCCCGACAGAAGGGTCTGCACAGTACGCGCTCGCGTTCGTGCGCCTCCCGCCGCAGAGTTCGCCCCCCTGCAGTCATCACCGAGCCTCACGCCGACATGACCACGACCCTCGCCGCCACCGGTGCCACCATCGCCCTGCTGACGCTGCTGCTGTGCGCGTGGCGAAGCGGGCACCGACCGCCCGCTTCGTGGGTTTCCAACTGCGGCACGGGCGGGACGCGATGGTGGTTCACGATCGGAATGGGCGCGACCGCGTTGCTGACCTCGCCCCTCCTGCTGGAACTAGCCGCGGCGGGATTCGGGACCAGGCTGCCCGGCGCAGCGGTGACCTGCGGGCTGCTGCTGTTGGCGAGCTGGCACATGAACGGTCCTCGGCAGCGGCACGCACACGTCGCCGGCGCGATCCTGTTCTTCGTGTCGCTGTTCGCCGTGTCGCTACCGTCCCTGCGGGCCGACTGCGCCGTGATCCGATGGGCGACGGCGGCGCTTGCCGTGCCCTACGCCGTGTTCATCGTCGCGGCCCTCACCGGACAGGTGCGTTGCTACGGTCCGCTGCGCGCGTTCGCCTGGCCCAACACGGTCGACTACCTCACGAGCATGGATCCGCAGCTGGGATTCGTCCGCACCATGGAGTGGATCACCGTCGTGGCGATGCTCGGCTGGCTGCTCACAGTCGCGGTGAGGCTGGCATGAATGCCGAGCCGACCCCGATCGAGCGTGCGATGGTCGTCTATCACGACGGTCGCGGCGGCCTGCGTGGCGGCAAGGTCCGCCGGCTGTCGGCGGTCATGGCCGCGCTCGGCCCGATCGCCACAGCCGTTCCTGGCAGCGCGCCCGATCTCGACGCCCGCCTTCGCAGCCTGAACCCCGCGACCGACCTCCTCGTCTGCGTCGGCGGCGACGGCACGCTGAATCACTTCCTCCGCCGGTTGGCCGCGTGCATCGGCGAAGAGAGGATGTGGCCGCGCATGGCCTTCGCTCCGGCCGGCACCGCCAACGACATGGCGCGATCGCTGGCAGTCCTGACCGGACGCGAGCAGAACCCGGAGTCGCTCGCTCGCGCAGTCGCCGCCGGTTGCGGCGGTAAGGCGGGCGACCTCGGTCGCGTGGTCATCGACGATGGGCGCACGGAGTACTTCCACTCCTTCCTCGGGATCGGATCGCCGTACGACTGGGTCCGCATCGCCGATTCGCGTTGGATGGCGCCGGTCAAGCGGCTCGGCCACGCGGTCTGCTACCCACTGTGCTCGCTCGCGGTCATCGCCGCGAAGCGCTCGGTCGAGATGACGATCACGATCGGCGATGAGCCGCAGCGAAGCCGGCTGTTTGCGCTCCTGGTCGGCAACGGCAGGTGGCTCGGCGGCGGCCTCGACCTCGGTCGGCAGGTCCGGCTCGACTCGGGTCGACTCGAGGTACTCGCGATCCACGACGACACGAGGCGCGGCTTGCTGCGACTCCTCTCTGCGGCGAAGCGGGGCACCGGTCCGCGATCGATCGGAGCGGAGGAGGTCACGGTCGAGCTGCACGGGGCGTGCGGCCTGAATCTCGACGGCGAACGCGTCGAACTCGGCGGCACCGGCAGGTCGATCTTGCTGTCGGTGCTTGCCGGCAAGATCCGGTGGGTCTGAGCAGTCTGAGCGGTCTGAGCCCCGGCAGGTTGAGAGTGGGATGTCGTCGGAACTTCGTCCGATGCGAAGCTCCACTGCCGCAACTTCCTTCAGGATGGCGATGATCTGCCTTCTTGTGCGCCGGTCGCGCAGTTGTCGCACTGGCTTCGTCGTGCCAGAGGGCTCACGTACCCCGATGGTCCGACCTTCGGGGGCTGGGTCAACCCAGCGAACCGCCGACGGATGTTGAAGTCGTCGCTGACGAGCGACTCGGCGGGCTGCTCCGCAGCTCTCGCCGCGTGGCCTGACGGCCAAGATCGTCGCGACAAGACCGGGCCCCTCGACTCGACGCGCCACCGGTGTGCGATCACGGCCGAAGCCGGCGCACGGCGCACGCTCGTCGCTCGAAGGCGCCGTCGGATGCCTGGATTCGACGCCGAATCGCCTCGGCCGACCTTCCGGATACCGCGTGCCTCTACCCGCCGCTCGCCGACGTCCGCGAGGCGTCGCGGCGGATCGCCGTCGCCGTCGCCGACTACGCGTGAGAGACGGGGCTGGCGACCGGTCCGCGCCCCGACGACGTCGCGGCCCACGTCCGGTCGTTCATCTACGAGCCGAACTACCGGAGCTACGTCAGCGAGTAGCTCCAGCGAGCGGGCGAGCAGTGCTCAGAAGCCGATCCGCGACCAGATCGCGTTGCTGAGGTCGAAGCCGATCGGCGAGCTGGTCGGCACGTAGAACGCCTGCACCGCGACGTGGATGCCGGCGAGCTGCGGCGCGTTCGGCAGCGGCAGCGCGTAGGTCCAGGCACTCGTGGCCGCTGGCTGATGCACGATGACCCAGTTCCGGACATCGAACCAGGCGTCGCAGCCGGGGAAGCCGAAGCTGCTCGGGTACGGCGGCTGCAGGCTCAGCGCCAGCGTGCCCGGCGCGGTGGGCGGGCAGTCGCGGCCGACGAGGGTGACCGTCTGGCCGATGGTCGGCGGCGTCATGCCCAGCACCGGCGGAAACGGGCCTGAGTAGCAGGTGACCGGGATGATCCAGTTCCGCGGCCGGATCCGGCCGGAGACGAGCTGCCAACCGCCGTCGCCGCCGCCGCCGACCGGCGACGCGTTGCTGCTGCCGAGCAGCAGATCGCCGAAGCCGTCGCCGTCGACGTCGCCGACGCCGGCCATCACGCTCATGGAGAACTGCGCGGTCCGACTCCAATCGCTCAGCAGCGCGCCGCTGACGGCGGACGCGAACGCGACGCTCGGCGCCGCCGTGTAGCCGTTGCGGGTGAGGTTGTCCCGCAGGGCGAGGTCGTCGTAGCCGTCCCCGTTCAGGTCGCCGACGACGGTGAACATCGAGTACGGCAGCGGGTAGCTGGCAATCGTCTGCCCGGTGTTCGGGCTGCAGACGAACATGGCCTGATCCGTGCTGAGCAGCAGCTCGTGGCGGCCGTTTCCGGCGGCGTTCGCAGCCGCGATGTACTCGATGTAGCGGCTGCCCGTCGCCGGCGTCACGTCGCGCAACCATTGCGCCGAGGCGGCGTGGTAGATGCCGGCTGCGACGTTGTCGGCCACCGCCACCGAGTGGTGCCCGGTGCCGTCGATGTCCCCGAGCGAGACGATCCGGCTGGTCGCCGTGGACAGGGGCAGCGACTGCGTGATCAGGCTGCCGTTGAGGCCGCGCAACGTCACCATCAGGCGGCTGCCGCCGATGTAGGCGATGGCGGCGATGTCGTCCCGGCCGTCGCCGTCGACGTCGTCGATCGCGCAGGCGGTGACGATCTGCTGCACCGGACTGGTCCACAAGAGGGCCAGGTCGCTGCCGCGATAGGCCCTGAGTACGGCGTTGTACGGTACCAGCACGTCGTTGCCGCCGTCGAGGTTCAGGTCGCCGGCGGCGGCCGCCGCCATGCCGAAGGTCCGCGGTGCGGCGACGACCTGGCCGAGCGCGGCGTGGGTGGCACCGGAGATCAGCTGCAGACGACCTTCGTCGTAGCCCGGACCGTAGTGCATGCCGTGCACGACGAAGTCGGGGACACCGTCCCCATCGCCGTCGCCGATGCCGAATACGGCGTCGCCGAGATCGGTCCACGGGGGATCGGCGTATGCGGTGGTGATCGCGAGCTGGCTCGGCAGCGCCGACGACAGACCGGCGATCGCTACGAACAGGACACAGTGGCGGCAGACGCTCATGTCGGCTCCGAGGCGGTCTCGTTTCCCTCCCCACTGCATCGTCCACCGTTCGCGGCCAGCGTCAACCCGCCGCGCGTAGGTAATAGAGAAGGGGGTGCTCCGGAACATCCGGAACCCACGCCCCCCACGTTCCACTGCCAGCCAGGCGCCGTCGACCCACCGGCAGACCGCAGCCGACCCGTGCATTCCGCCCGATTCCCGGCTGATTCGCGAACCCCACCCCCACCGCGACCTCACGATCGCAGCCCGATCACCGAGCTGGTACGCCGGCCTGATCCCGCAGCGGAGCCCGACGTCCAAGCGGGTCGACTTCCGCTGCCTGCGCAAGAGCTGCGCCCGCATCCTGATCGAGCTGAACGTGCACCCGAAGATCATCCAGCAGACGCTGCGGCACTCGGACATCCGGTTGACGATGGACCTGTACGGCGAACTCGGCGAGGACGACCTGCTTCCGCGAGTTGCCGGGGAAGTTCCCAGTGCCGAAGATGTTGCCGACGCGTCGGGCTCGGCAGCGAGCGCCTGATGCCGCGAGCGCGGCGGCACGGTCCCAGATTCGCCGCATCGAGGGGGCAACCCCGAGCCCCGTCGGATGCCGCGCACACGGGCCGACGTCAGCCGCCAGGTGGGCGGCTGTGGCGCCTCGCCCGACCGCGCGTCGACCGCCCTGAGCGCCCCTCCGGCCCGCATGCCGCCGTCGCCCCGTGCCAGACCGTGCCAGGTCGTGACCAAGTCCATTGCACACTCCATTGCACACTGGGCCCCGCCGAATCGCCCGTCGCGTCCAAACCGCCGTTTCTCGCCCGAATTCGGGCATCTGTGTGGTAGGCCCTGCAGGACTCGAACCTGCGATCGCGGAGTCGCAAGGTGGGGCGAGTGGCGAGGTTGCGGGGGCAGGGTGCGGCCGTGACAGTACCGTTGCCAGTACGCCGGTGGCCGGTGCCCGACAGCTCGAAGACGCCGTGCGCGAGATGCTCGCCGCGGGCGGGCCGCCACTGCCGCGGAGCGTGCGCCAGGAGCTGGCGCGCCTCCTGCGCGACGCCGGGTCCGATCGCGCCGCATGCGGGCGCACGGCGGCCCAGGATCGCCTTGATGACGGCGCGGGAACGAGGACTCATGCGGTCCCGCCGGGGAACGCCCCGGCTCAACCCCAAGGACCACGACCATGACCAAGAACGAATCCCCCGCCCCCTCGAAGAACGGCACCCCCGACTGGCACGCCCAGCTCGCCGAGTTGCAGGCCCGCTACCCAAAGATCGGCAAGCCCACCGTCGTCGCCGTGAAGATCGTCTGCGAGCGCCCCGACATCGCGCTCGACGACGCCAAGGTAGAGGCCGCCGCGCACGGGGTGCGGATCACGGCCGCCAGCGTCTCGGCTGCACGGCGGCTGCTGTCCCGCCAGGACGGCGATGCGCAGGTGCCGGCCGTCTCGGAGGGGAAGGCGCCGAGGAATAGCTCGCGGCGTCCTGGGGCCGACACCGCAGAGACCGCGGACCTCGGGGCGATGATCGTCGAGGTCGTCGAGAGGCTCCGCCACCAGACCGAGGCCGAGGCCGTGCGGCTGCGCACCGCGATGCGGAAGGCGATCGACCTGCTGACGGCGGCGGTCCGGGAGTAGGTTGAGCGACCCGGCGGGCTGCTCCGCAGCTATCGCCGCTCGGCCTGATGGCCAAGCTCCTCGCGGCTAGGCCGGGCTCCTTGACTCGAATCACGCCACCGGCCTGTCTTTCCTCAGCGACCAGAAGTCATCAGACGGATCCTCCTCCATCTCGGTCTGC
>JAGQRA010000317.1 GCA_020425885.1 Planctomycetota bacterium
CGTCGGCGAGACTTTCCAAGTCGACGGCACGCTGTCCGTACGCGGTGGCGATGGCGAGCGTGGCACCCAGATCGGTTCGGCGAACGCGCCGAAGGTCGGCGGCTACGGAGCCTGTGGTGGCGGCACCGGCGGCGATGGCTCGCCGAGCACGACGCAGCGTGATCCTCGCGGTGCGACCGGCAACGGCCCGCTCGAAAGGGCCGGTGGCGGTGGCACCGGCGGCGCCTTGTCGTCGTTCGCGGGCTGCAATCGCGGGTCCGGTGGCGGCGGCGGCTCGCTCGCCACCCAGGGCGATCCGTACTTCCCGGCCAGGACGGTTCCGCCCGGGCAGATCACGACGACACCGACCAACGCAGTCACGATCCTGCCACAGCAGATCGGCGATGGCGGGACCGGTTGCTCCGGCGCCGCCGGCGATGCGACGCGAAGCCTCCCCGCCGGCGCTGCCGGTCCGAAGGTGTTCGTCGATTCGCCCGAGGACAACAACTTCTGGGGCTCGGCGGTCGACTTCAACATCACCGGTCGCCGGCGCATCACCGGTGAGCTTGCCGTGCCGCTCGGCGGCGGCGGTGGCGGTGGCGGCGGCGATCTGTCGTACAACAACTCCGGCACGATCGACGACCCGAACTTCAACAACGACAGCACCGGCGGTGGTGGCGGCGGCGGTGGCGGCGTGCTCATCGTCAAGGCGCTCGGCGATATCATCATCTCCGAGACCGGCACGATCACCGCTGACGGTGGTTCGGGCGGCGGTGGCGAGGTCAATGGTGCCTGCAGCAAGGGCGGCGGCGGTGGCGCCGGCGCCGGCGGCATGGTCATCCTCATGTCGGCGACCAACATCGTGATCAACGTTCACGGCGGCAACTACAGCCAGCGCGACTATGACTTCTCGATCTCGGCGGATGGCGGCATCTGTCGGACCGGCAACGGCCAGGCCCCGCGCGTGCTCAGCAAGTACCCGGCCAATGGTCAGGCCATCGCCTCGGCGAACTTCACCTGGGAGAAGAACTACGACTTGGCCCCGCTGGGAGGCTTCGGCGGCATGGGCATCGTGCAGCTGATGGCACCGCCCGGCGACAACTCCGATGGCACCAATACGGTCCTCGACGACCACATCATCCTCTACCGCAACACTTCCCTGTTGGAGTCGACGGCCAAGGTCCAGGCCTTGGCGTGGCGCGGGTTCTACAACTCCCAGGGTCGCGAAGTCGATGACTCGAACGTCGAGACCAATATCGGTGCCAACGAGGGCGACATCCGTCCATCACCGATCCTGATGCCCACGCCATTCGCCAGCAAGACCCGTCTGCGCTCGCACTGGATCGATACCGGTGCCAGTTCGCGCCGGCGGCTGGTCGCCGCGGACGGGCTGGCCCGTGGCAAGGTCGTCGGGGTCGATGCTCCGGCGGATGGTCCGACCTACGCCTTCGCCGGGACCGTGCCTGGCACCGGCTATGTCGACTACTCCATCGCCGGAGAGCTGGCGACGATCGTTGCGCCGCCCGTCGGCGCACCGATCGCGGTGCAGTCCGTCGCGACCGAGACCTACCGCGGTGAGGAGGTCTATCAGGTCGAGCTGGCGACGAATGCCCTCGGCACCGTGGTCGACCTCTACGTGCAGGACGATGCCGAGCTGTTGAACGGCGCCGGCGTGTCCCTCGGCAGTTTCCGCATCGTCCAGCACAGCAACCGCGTGCTGCGGCTGTCGACCGA
The DNA here is from genome assembly GCA_020425885.1 of Planctomycetota bacterium. The sequence continues at coordinate 1,714 of JAGQRA010000317.1, forward strand.
GAGTGGAGCCCTGCCGGCTGGTGTCGCCAGCGTGCAGCTGCGTCAACGCTACATCAGCATCGTCACGAATGGCGTTCCCGGTCTGGGCGGGACCTACCCCGGCAGTGTGCCGCAGACGCGCGTCCCGCAGTCCAATCTGCGCATCGGTTTCGCCTTCCATCAGAACCCGTCGACCACTTCGACCGGGTCTCGTTACCCCACGACCGAGGGGGAATACCTCTACAACCTGAGTGACTCGCAAGTGCAGACGATCATTCAGGGGATGGCAATGCCGTTCATCCAATACGACCTCCTGTTCGATGGCGAGTTCCAGTCCGTGTCGGGGGACCGTCCCCTGCCGCTCGGTCCGGATACGCCCCGTCCGGAGCTGCACTTCTTGCGCGTGCCATTCCGCTTCTGAGCGGCTCGGGCACGAGATACCACATCACTTCAAACCTCATGGAAGCAGCAGCGCAACCCGGTGCAGATTCGCCGATCCGATGGGATGGATCGGTGTCATTGCGCACTCGCGGTTGTCAGGTCCTCCGCTGCTTTTCCTACCGATGAATCACACGACTGAGTTCCAGAGCAGGGTGACTGAAATGAAGCAAGCCCGCACAGACAGGTTCTCGCTGTTTTCGCTTGTGGCGTTCCTGGCCGCTTTCTCCGCCTGTGGTGGAGGCAAGCCCGTTGGCACGGTGGGCCCGGATGCACAGAAGGTGGAGCTGACGGGCATTCAACTCGGACGCCTGGTGGACATCTTCTCCTACCAGCGCATCGACGAAGGCGACCCCGATCGGCGCCGGCGTTCGAACCGCAAGTTGGAGCTCGTGGCCGAGAACGTCGTGATCAACCCGAATGTCGGCAGCGACAGTCTCTTCGACGCCTCCGGAGAGGAGGTGCCGACGGCGAACTTCGAGCTGCGGCCATTCGACAAGACGGTCGGCCACGAAGAGCTCGTCATCCTGTGGGACAATCGTGCTGGCGATGAGAAGGCCCGGTTCGATAGCGCCCTGGCCGTTTGTCAGACCGGCCTGGTCGAACTGGCTCCGGCCTATCGCGGCCAGAACACGCACCTGCGCCCGGTGCCGGTGGTGCCGCGCAATGCCGCTCTGAAGCTCCAGTTCAGCGGTGACATCCACGTCACCGACAACTTCTTCTCGATCAATCCGTCGGCGCTGCAGCTGCTCGAGCTCAAGGGCGATCCTGCGGTCGTCGGGGCGGCCAACGCGTTCCGGATCCTGCCCTATCGTGTGATCAACAAGGGCACGCATCTGATCCTCGACACCACGATCCTGGGCGGCGAAGGCCCGCAGTCGAGCCCTGGTCTGCCGCAGTCGAGCGACATGGTCACGGCCAACATCCGCGTCGCGATTCCTTCGCGCGGTTCGGTCGTCTCGTCCTTCTACGTCAAGGAAGACTCGATCGCGCAGCTCAACGGGGTCGACAGTGCGAACCGGAACGCTGTGATCCGCGACTTCCGCTCGGGTAACTACCAGGATGGTACGTCTGGCAAGCTGCCGGATGCCGAGAAGCCGATGATCGTCGGCAGCCTCGCCATGGGCATCACCGCCATCGATCCGATCAACAGGACCGTGACGCTGAACAAGCGCGAGCACTTCGTGCCGATCCGCGGGCGCTACCCGTTCGTCGACGGCCCGCTGCGCGGCAACGACATCCCGACCGGGCCCGTTGCCGTGCCGACCCTGAGGCCGCTGCGCTCGGGCGACATCCTGACCCAGGATCTGCTGGTCGACATGCCGGACGGCACCATCGAGAAGGTGACCGTGCGCGCCGAGATCCTGCAGAACATGGCGATCGGCGCCGTGATTGGTGGCCCGATTCCGGTCGGGCTCATCGCCGGTGGCGCTCCGGGCGAGGAGCAGGGCCAGATGTTGCCCACCGCGACCGTGCGCGTCGCTTCGCTGGAGGGTGGTCGCGACTCGCTCGGACGGGTCCACTCCTTCCAGGATTCGTCGACGCCCGAAGGCCGCGACTGCGTGCTGCGCGCACTCTACTACGAAGACGTGCCGTTCGGATCCGGCGGGCAGGGCGTGTCCGATGCCGATTGGCGCCATGAGTTCCTGCGCGCCGAGCCGAAGCCACAGGTTCCGTCGGGCGCGCCAGGCACGCCCCTCAACTACCTCGATCCGCTGTCCTCGGTCGCGATCGAGTTCACCAAGCCGGTCGACTTCGAGCAGCTCGACAACACGGCCAACCTGTTGCTGACCAGCATGTCGATCGGGGTCGAATCCTTCAGCGAGCAGCTGACGGAGCCCAAGCGCGCTACCGCCCGCGTGGTCCAGACCCGTCTCGCCGACCTCGGCGGCGACGGCACGGTGTTGCGCCTGCAGCCGCCGATGGGATTCCATCACGTCACCGGCACCGCGGAGGTCTATGCCTTCCACGTCAAGCTCGGCTCGGATGGCGTGCTCGACCTCGGTGGCAATGAGATCGATGTCTACGGTGACCCGACGAGCCCCGACGACAGCTGGTCGGTCGACATCTCGATCAAGGCGTCCGCGGACGAGAACCTCATCGGTTGGAAGCAGTACCTGTTCAACAACTCGGACGAAGACGGCTCGCTGCCGGGTTCGGTCGACATGTTCGGTCAGTTCCGTCTACAGGACGGGCGTCTGCTCGGTGCCACCGGTGTTCGCTTCAGCCGCAGTGCCGACAGCCAGAACCTCGGCGGGATCAGCCGCATCCATCGTGGCGAGTGCTGGGATCCGAACCTCGATCCGACCGTGTCCAATCTGCCGCCGACCTACCCGCAGGGTGTGCCGGCGGCGCCGACGGACAACACCGGCGCGCCGCACCAGGGTTTCCTCTACTGGAATCCGCACTTCTTCGATCAGGTGTTCCCGCCGGCGGTGCCGCACGTCTACGAGTACTGGACATTGCTGCCGCAGAATGTCGGTCGCGTTGCCGAGCCGCTGAACCCGAAGGGGTCGCGCATGCAGATGCGCTACATCGAGGACGACTTCACCCTCGACTACCACCAGGCGGCCGAGTTCGGCATCGATGTCGACCAGCTCTACTGGTCGCCGTTCAACGACGAGACCGTCTTCTATGACGTCTTCGATCGGATGTCGATGTATCTCTCGCACGCCAACAAGCGCCCTGACGAGTTCTTCGAGGTCGTGCCGGGTGACCAGGGTGATCCGAATGCGGTGCCGCCCGTGCCGCCCGTGCCGCCAGGTTGCAACTTCATGTGCCCGTGCGTGAGCAGCGCGCTGTCGACGGTCTTCGCCGACAACGTGCTCGAGGGCACCGAGCAGGTGCCGGTCTTCGAGGACGTTGTCTACGAGGTCAACCCGAACACCGCGTTCCGCAACGAATGGGGCGTCAAGTACGTGCCGTTCCCTCGTTTCGACCGCAGCTACACCTGGCGTGATTCGCGTCTGGTCACGGTCGATGCGAGCGGCGAGGTGATCGGACTCGGCGGTGCTCAGGCTCCGGCCGACCCCGAACCCAACAACGACTTCACGGCTCGCATCAGTTCGCCGTGGGTCACGGACGATCCGCCGGAGAACTTCATCCGGGCCGGTCTGCCGCTGTGGTGCATCGACGAAGGCGACTTCAAGGGCGATCAGCGTCACGATCACGATCCGATCGCTCTGCCGTTGCTCGTCGACTTCCACGTGTTCGCCGACAGCGCCGTGAACGGCCTGGCCGCGGGCTCCAACTCGTTCCAGGTCGCGACGCTCGGTGGCCCCAGCAACGGCAACCCGGCCGTCAGCGGTTACTACGACACGCTGCCCGCCGGCTGCAATCCGATCCGGCCGCCGTGGCCGTCGACGCGCGCCCATGCCACGGGTGGGACGTCGCTGGTCGGCAACTACCCGATCGAGATCGATCCGTCGAATCAGCTGACTGCCCAGGTCAGCATCCTCAAGGATGCCGGTCTCGGCGACATCAACACCGCCCGCTTCGCCGCACCGCCGCGCGATGGCATGCTGCACTGGGCACATGCCGACTTCGTGCGTGAGGTCTCGACGGTGACCTTCGGCTTCATCGATACGCTGAAGCCGCAGTGGGCCAAGCTCGTCGTCTATCAGGGTGGCGTGCCCGACGTGCAGGAATCGACCGGCTTCCCTGATCTGGAAGCGGTGAACCCGAGCCTGCGCATCAGCGACTTCGTGACCCAACTCGATCCGCCCCAGGGCCGGCAGCCGTCCGGCACGTCGGTCCTGCTCGAGATCCGCGGCGCCGAGTCGTTCGACAACGACAACGAGCTCTACAACCCGCTCTTCGCGGAGGACGGCGAGACCGCGAGCGACCAGTTCGACGAGCGGGGCAATATCCTCAATCCCAACTACGCGTGCGAGGCCTATCGTTACTCGCAGGCCAACCACAGCGAAGGCCTGTATGGCGGCCGCGACACGCCTCGCGTCACCGCTGGTGGGCTGACCCGCTACGTGACCGAGGACCAGCTGAGCCAGATTCGCGATCCCGCGACGGGCCTGCTGCCGCGCTTCCTGAATCTGCGCCTGGTGATGACCAACAACACCGATGTGACGCCGGCGTTGTCGCCGTCGCTGCGGAGCATGGGCATCGTCTACCGCGTGCAGCGGACCCAGTAGCCGCGCGCAGCGGACCCAGTAGCACTGCGTCGCCGCAACGCGGCGTCCCGGGCCGTGAGGCAGGGCAAGGAGCGCCGGCATGGCCGGCGCTCCTTGCATGTACGGGGAGCGTGCATGGTCCTCGCCCGTCGGGGCCCTGCACCGGTAGAATCCCGATCACCATGGTACGCGTCAGCGCACGAATATGGCCGCTCGCCCTCGGACTGCTGGGGGCATGCTGGCACGCGACCACGACGGCTCCGTCGCCGTTCCAGGTCGTCCGTGTGTCGCCCGACGTGGCCGCCGGTGACGAGCCGCTGCTGCTGAACGACAGCATCACGGTCTACTTCTCGGCGCCGCTGGATCCGATCAGCGTGACGGATGTCTCCGTTGCGATCACCGACGCCGACAAGCACGCCGTTCCGGGCACTCTCAAGAGCGGCTCGAACTGGGTCTCGTTCTCGCCCGAGCCACCACTCAGGCCCGATCTCGAAGACGGTTCGTTCCTGGCCGGCGAAACCTACCGCCTCGTCATCTACGGCTACCCGCGCGCCGACGGCGTGAGGGCCGCAGACGGTCGCCTGCTGGCAGACACCTATCCGTACGAGCTGCGCATGGCCGCTGCCGGCCCGTATCGCAGCGCGCACATGTCGTTGCCGGCGCCGCTGCGTCCGCCGAGCACGGACATTCCCTTCCTGTTGCGCGGCTACGAAGTGCCGCAGCAGCTGCCGGTGGATGCGCCGCGACTGCGCCTGCACTTCACCTTGCCGGTGTTGCCGCCGAGCGCGACTGCCGATGCGTTCGTGGTTCAGCTCGCCGCCCGGGGCAGCCTGTGGCGCATCGAACCGCGCAACGTGCGCGTCGTCAGCTCGCCGCGACTGGACCAGTATCTCGGCGCGACGATCGAGATCGACCTCGGCAGCGAACCGCGCATCTTCGGCACCGACTCGACCATGGCGCTCGAGGTCGGAGACCTGCTCTATGTCGCGCTCGTCGACGGCGACCACGCATTGCGGGACCTCGGGGGCAACGCCGTGCTGCCAGCGGTACACCAGTGCTGGAGCGTGGTGTCGGGTTCATCGCTGTCCCTGCTCGCGTGGCCAGCGGAAGAAGGCGGCGCGGGCGGCGACGATCCGCTCTGGCCTGGCTTCGAATCGCTCTGGGGGCTGGTGCGGCCGAGGGTCCGGGTCGAGGCCGGCGACGGCAGTCTCGGCCTGTTCCGGCCGCAGCGGGACATCGTGCTGCGGCCCGGTCAGTCGTTCGATCGCGGCGACGGGGTCATGGTGCAGAGCCTCGGCTCGCAGTTCCCGTTCCTCGCCATCGACATCCCTGCCCACGTTCGCGTCCGCGTCGAAGGACGTGGCACGCAGCTGCTTGCCTGCGGCGGCATCCGGGTGGCAGGCGTGCTCGAACTCGAAGGTGCGTCCGCCGAACTGCCGATGGGGCAGCACGGGATCCAGCACGGGATCGCCGCCAGGGAACTGCTCGAACTCGCGCCGGCCGCCGTCGTGGCCGCGGGCGACATCCTGATCGAGGGTGCGATCGTGACCGGGGTCGAGCTGCCGCCGAACCAGACGGCGCTGACCCTGGCCTGTGCCGGTCGCATCCATATCCTCGGCGAGTTGCCCTACAACACGATCCTGGCGGTGGAGAGCCCTGCCGACCGCAGTCGGCCCGCCAACAAGATCCTCGGCGCCAGGGGGCAGACGTTCCTGCGATCCACCGCCTTCGAGTACGGGGTCGCGTCTGGCCTCGACTTCGCCGCCAAGGCATGCACGTCCTGGAGTCGCATGCCCGCCGATCGCGATGGCGGCTTCTTGCATCTGAGCGGGGCCGGCCCCGGTATCCGCGTGGCCTGGCAGACGGTTCCGGCCGATCCGCTGGACCCGGAGAGGCCCGACTTCCGCCGCGAACGGGTGTCGCGGCCGAAGGCGGTCCAGGACGGCGATTGGGTCCCCGTCGAACCCGGGAGCTACATCCGATTCACGGTCGAGGCCGACCTCGGTGGCGGCGCGGCGCCACCGCAGATGGAAGGGCTGCGACTGGCCGGTCGCTGATTCGTCCGCGGCTGGATTCCGTCCGGCCTTGCCGTATGCTCACAGCCCTCGGAGGCATTTCGCGCGTCATGGGTCAGCATGGCGTGCGGCGGTCGCTGCGACCGCACCCTCGGAGCCGGCGGGGTCCTCCGTCGGCCGCGTTTGCTGTTTGTCGGTCCGGTCATGTCGATGGCGGTTCTCGAGGCGGGTGCAGCCCTGTTGGGGGCATGCGTTGGGTCCTTCCTCAACGTCGTGATCCACCGACTGCCGCTGGAGACCAAGGAACAGCGATCGTTGGGTGGTCGCTCCAGGTGCCCGCGATGTGGTGTCGGTATCCGCTGGGCGGACAACGTGCCGATCCTCGGCTGGCTGTTGCTGCGCGGCAGATCGCGCTGCTGTAGCCAGCCGATCTCGCCGCGTTATCCCGCGGTCGAGTTGCTGACGGCGGTGCTGTTCTGGTGGCTTCTGGTGTCCTCGCCGTTGCTGGCCGCGCCGTCGCTCGAACCGTTCAGTGCGCCGCTGACCTTCGCCGCCGATGGCACGGTGTCGTGGTCGGGTGAGGCCGCGGCGGCGTTCGTGATGCGCGCCACCTTCCTGTCGTTGCTCGTCGCCTGCACGTTCATCGACTTCGATCATTTCATCCTGCCTGACGCGCTGACCAAGCCCGGGATGGTGATCGGAGTCGTGGCCGGCATCTGGCCGGGTCTGGCCGGCGCCATCAGCAGCGACCCGGGCGTTGCCCTGCCGGTTCGTACCGCGTTGGCGAGCATCGTCGGCCTGCTCGTCGGCGGTGGCGTGACGTGGGCAATTCGTGCCGTCGGCAGCAAGATGCTGCGGCAGGAGGCCATGGGGCTGGGGGATGTAAAGTTCCTGGCCATGGTCGGCGCGTTCCTCGGCTACTCCGGGGTACTGCTCACGTTGTTCCTCGGCTGCATATTCGGCGCTGCGGTCGGAGTGGCGACGTTGCTCCGCGGCGGTCTCAGCGCGAAGCTGCCGTTCGGCCCCTACCTCGCGCTCGGCGCCGTCGTCGCGATGTTCTGGGCGCAGCCGATCCTCGACTTCCTGTTCGAGACGTGGCCGGAGTGGCAGCGCAGTACGCCGCGCGCCCAATGGCTCATTCTCGTTGTCGCTTTGTTTTCGCTGGTTCTGTTGTTTGCGCTCGTGCGCCGGAGCCGGCGTTCGGGATGACCCCGTTTGGGAGGCACCATGATGTACCGCAAGACGATCTTGTTTCTCTCCGCCCTCGCGTTGCTGCTCAGCGCGGGGTGCACGACCCGCTATCAGGACATGTTGCGCGAACGCGATGCGCGCATCCGTGAGCTCAACAGTGACATCGCCCGCCTCACCGGCGAGAACGAGGACCTCATGCGTCGCGAACAGGCCGCACGGTCGGCGTTGAGCGACGCGACGGCCCAGCGTCCGGAGCCGATCGCGCCCGCGGGCGAGATCGGTGAGACCCAGCGCCTGGTCGGAGGCGATGCCCATGTCTCCTATCGTCGCGGTCGCCTCAGTATCGGTGTCAACGACTCGGTGACGTTCGATTCGGGCAGCACCGCGCTGAAGCCGACTGCGCACACAGTTCTTCGCAACATCGCCGGAGTGCTGAAGAGCCAGCATGCAGGCAAGCGCCTCTACATCGAGGGGCATACGGATTCGGACCCGATCGTGAAGACGAAGGACAAGTATCGGAGCAATCGGCACCTGTCGGTCGAACGTGCCGACTCGGTGGCCAGCTACCTGATCGCCCAGGGCGTGCCCGAATCGGCGATCGCGGTGGTGGGCTACGGTCAGTTCGACCCGATCGGCTCGAACAAGGCGAAGAACCGGCGGGTCGAGGTCGTGATCGGCGACCCGATCCGCTGAGCGTACGCGGCACCGGAGCCCGAGACCGACCCGTCGTGCAGTCGTGGTCCGCCCCCGGGCCCGAGCCGCTCGTGCCGGCCCGATCGAGTCGAATCGTATGCCCGGAGCAGGCTCGCGTGACCTCGGATACGCCGTGATGTGTGCCCGGGAAGGTCTGTCACCGCGACCGTTGCGGGGGTAGAAAAAGCGGGTCCAGTGCTGCGCGCCATCGCGGTTTCCGCCGCCGGTCGCCCGGCCTGGTCCCATCCCTTCCCCTACCTCGCCGCTCCCGCGAGCGGCGCCCAGACCCACGGAAACTCGCTATGGCCCACGGATCGGAAGACATCCGCAACGTCGCCCTGGTCGGACACGGACATTCGGGCAAGACGGCGCTCATCGACGCCATCGCCCACCACTGCAAGCTGACGACGCGGCTTGGCAGCGTCGCCGATGGCACCAGCATCAGTGACAACGAACCCGAGGAGAAGGAGCGCAAGCAGACGCTGGCGAGTCACCTCATCCACGTCCCGGTCCGTTGCGCTTCGGGTCAGGAGAAGCGGCTCAACCTGTTCGACACCCCGGGCCACGGCGACTTCATCGCCGATGCGATCGGGGCGATGGATGTCGTCGAGACGGCCATCCTGGTCGTCAATGCGTCGAGCCCGCTGACGTTCCACGCGCGCCAGCTGTGGAAGGCGGCCGGCGAACTCGGCATCGGCAGGGCGATCGTCGTGACCCATCTCGATCACGACAACACCGACTTCGAGCGCACCGTCGAAGAGCTGCGCACCGCGTTCGGGCACGCCGTCGTACCGGCGAGCTACCCGGACGGTCACGGCTCGGCGTTCAAGAACGTGCATTCGGTCACCCATGACGAAGGGCCCGAGGCGGCCAAGTACCATGAGATGATCGAGGAGGACGAGGCCGAGGTCGACGACACGCTCATGGAGCACTACCTCGAGACCGGCCACCTCGAGAAGGACGAATTCGAGGAGAACCTGCGCCGCGCCATCGCCGCTGGCAAGCTGGCGCCGGTGTTCGCGGTCTGCCCCAACCGCGGTCTGGGGTTGGAGCAGCTGCTCGAGTTCATCGGCGAGCACTTCCCGTCGCCGGTCTGCTTCGGCGCCCGCGGCGCCGGCGCCCCGGGCACCGGCAGCTACGGCGACCTCGTCGATCCGGATGCCGACGGCCCGTTCGCGGCCAAGGTCTTCAAGGTGGTCTCCGACCCCTACGTCGGCCGCCTGTCGTTCCTGCGCTGCATGCGCGGCAAGCTGACCAAGGACAGCACCTTCGTCGTGGCCCGCTCGGGCAAGGTCTGCAAGGCGGCCCACATCCTCGACGTGCAGGGCAAGGAGCACAAGGAGATCGACGGCGTGATCGCCGGCGACCTGTTCGCGGTCAGCAAGATCGAGGATCTGGACCAGGGTGACACCGTGACGGCCGACGGTGCGGCGCTCGAGTTCAAGAAGGCCCAGTTCCCGCGGCCGACCTACTCGCGTCACATCTGGCCGAAGTCGCGCGGCGACGAGCAGAAGATCGGTCACGCCGTCGAGAAGGTCGTCGCCGAGGATCCGACGCTCGAGTACGGGCGCGACCCCGAGACCGGCGAGTTCCTGCTGACGGGCATGAGCCCGCTGCATCTCGACGTCCAGTTCATGCGCCTGCACCGCAGGCATCAGGTCGACGTCGATCACGGCCCGCCGACGATCCCGTACCGCGAGACGATCTCCGCGCGGGCCGACGGCCACCATCGCCACAAGAAGCAGTCGGGCGGGCGCGGTCAGTTCGCCGAGGTCTACCTGCGCGTCGCGCCGCGGCAGGCCGGCGAGGGCTACGAGTTCGTCGACTCGATCGTCGGCGGCTCGATCCCGCGCCAGTTCATCCCCGAGGTCGACAAGGGCGCGCAGAAGTTCATGACCAAGGGCGCGCTGGCGGGCTTCCCGGTGGTCGACATCCAGGTCGAGGTCTACGACGGCAAGTTCCACGACGTCGACAGCGATCAGCTCAGCTTCCAGCTCGCCGGCCAGCGCGCCGTGCTCGACGGCTACATGAAGGCGCGGCCGAGCCTGCAGGAGCCGATCATGGACGTCGAGATCCACGTGCCGGAGCGCTTCACCGGCGACGTCGCCGGCAACCTGTCGGGCTCGCGCGGCCGCATGTCGGGCATGGAGGTGGAGGACGGCATCCAGACCATCAAGGCCCAGGTGCCGTTGGCATCGATGCTCGACTACTCGACGCACCTGCGTTCGATCACGGCCGGCGAGGGCACGTTCACGATGGCGTTCTCGCACTACGAGGCGGTGCCACCGAACATCCAGGCCGACATCGTCAGCCAGCGCAAGAAGATCGTCGAGCAGCAGCACGCCGAGTAGCGCCGGCGGTGTCCCGCAGCAGCGGCCCGCTGGCATGGGGGCGTCCGACCCCATCTTCCGCCAGCGGCCCGCGCGCACGCGCCTCGGCCACGGCCACCCCCGAGCTGTCGCATTCCTCGTCACTCGCCGGGCGAGACCCGCACCGCATCAGGCTCAACCCGCCTCGGCATCGAGACCGATAGATCGCTGCCGGTCGATCGTTGGGATCGACTGCGCAAGGAGTGCGTTCAATGGTCTCGATGGAAGAACTGCTGAACCTGATGGTTCAGCGTGGCGGATCCGATCTCCACCTCTCCGTTGGTTCGCCACCGCGGATCCGCGTCGATGGCCGCCTCGTCGACACCGACTACGAGGCGCTCACGCCCGAGGCCAGCAAGAAGCTGATCTACTCGGTGATCGGCCCCGATCAGGTCGCCAAGTTCGAGAAGAACCACGAGATCGACTTCTCGTTCGGCGTCACCAACCTCGGTCGCTTCCGCACCAACATCTTCCTGCAACGCGGCACTGTCGCGGCGGTGTTGCGCGTGATCCCGTACGAGGTCTTCGACTTCGGCACGATCGGTCTGCCGGCCAAGGTGTGCGAATGGGTCTGCGATCTGCCGCGCGGCCTCGTGCTCTGCACCGGGGCCACGGGTTCGGGCAAGTCGACGACCCTGGCCTCGATGATCAACTACATCAACGAGAAGCGGCAGGGGCACATCATCACGATCGAAGACCCGATCGAGTTCCTGCACCAGAACAAGGGCTGCCTGGTCAACCAGCGCGAGGTCGGCGGTGACACCCACGGCTTCGACAAGGCGCTGAAGTCCGTGCTGCGACAGGACCCGGACGTCGTGCTGGTCGGCGAGATGCGCGACCTCGAGACGATCGAGGCGGCGCTGACCCTGGCCGAGACCGGGCATCTCACCTTCGCCACCCTGCACACGTCCGACGTGCAGCAGACCGTCAACCGCATCGTCGACGTCTTCCCTGCCCACCAGCAGCAGCAGATCCGGACCATGCTCTCGTTCACGCTGCAGGCCGTCGTCTGTCAGCAGCTGGTGCCGCGCGTTCACGGCAAGGGGCGGGTGCTCGCGGCCGAGGTCATGATCGTCAACGCCGCCATCAGGGCGATGATCCGCGACAACAAGGCGCACCAGATCATGTCGACGATCCAGACCAGCGGCGCGGCCGGCATGAAGACGATGAACCAGTCGCTGTTCGAGCTCTACCGCTCCGGCACCATCAGCTACGAGGACGCGATCGAGCACACCAGTGACGAGGCCGACCTGCAGCGGTTGCTCGAACGGGCAAGCGGCGGCGGCGTGGCGATGCGGAAGCGCTGATCCATGGGCCAATTCGCCAAGAAGCTCCGGGCGATCCTCGAGAAGGCGGGGAAGCTCGACGGTCCTACCGGGGACACCCTGCTCGCCGAAGCCCAAAGCCAGAAGCGCCCGTTCACCGAGGTGCTGGTCAAGAAGGGCGTCGCCACCGAGCAGGAGCTCTTGGCGCACATCGGTCGTGCCGCCAACATCCCGCCGATCGACCTCGGCAAGCTCGCCGCCAACAAGGAGGTGCTCGAGTCGGTGCCGGAGGACGTGGCGCGCGAGTACCAGATCTACCCGGTCGATCGGATCGGCAGCATGCTGACGATCGCGGTCGCCAACCCGTTCGACGTCCTCAAGCTCGACGACATCCGGATCATCACCGGCTGCCAGCTGCGCACCGTCGTCAGCACCGGCGAGGAGATCGAGAAGGCGATCGGCAAGGCCTACCAGCGCGAGACCGAATCGGTCGACGGCATCCTCGGCACCTTCGACGGCACCGACGTCGAGCTCAAGGAGGCCGACCTCGAGGAGGATACGACCGACCTCGCCTCGATCAGCGACGAGGACGCGCCGGTCGTCAAGCTCGTCAACAAGATGATCCTCGACGGCTGCAACACCGGCGCCAGCGATATCCACATCGAGCCGTTCGAGAAGAAGGTCGTGGTCCGTTATCGCAAGGACGGCTGCCTGTTCGAGGCGATGACGCTGCCGAAGCGGATGCAGAACACGATCACGTCGCGCATCAAGATCATGTCCAAGCTGGACATCGCCGAGCGCCGCAAGCCGCAGGACGGCAAGTTCCAGATGAAGATCGCCAACAAGGCGATCGACTTCCGCGTCTCGATCCTGCCCGTGGTCTGGGGCGAGAAGACCGTCTTCCGCATCCTCGACTCGAGCAACCTGGCGCTCGACATCAAGTCGCTCGGCTTCGAGGAGCGCTCGATGCAGGACTACGCCTGGGCCTGCGAGCAGCCCTACGGCATGATCCTGGTCACCGGACCCACCGGCTCGGGCAAGTCGACCACGCTCTACTCGGCGGTGCGCAGCATCGCGCAGCCGGACATCAACCTGGTCACGGTCGAGGATCCGGTCGAATACCAGCTCGAGGGCATCAATCAGGTGCCGGTCAATCCCAAGGCGGGACTGACCTTCGCCGCGGCGCTGCGCTCGATCCTGCGACAGGACCCGGACGTGGTCCTGATCGGCGAGATCCGCGATCACGAGACCCTGGAGATCGGCGTCAAGGCCGCGCTCACGGGCCACCTCGTGCTGAGCACGCTGCACACCAACGACGCGCCGTCGCCGATCACCCGCATGATCGACATGGGCTGCGACCCGTTCATGGTCTCGAGCGCGGCGCTGCTGATCTGCGCCCAACGACTCGGGCGCAAGCTGTGTCCGAACTGCAAGAAGCGCGTCGAGATCGGCAAGGACGCCCTGCTGCGGCTCGGCTACACCGAAGCCGATCTCGAGCAGCCGATGGAGCTTTATGCCCCGGTCGGCTGTCCGCGGTGCAACAACGGCTACAAGGGCCGCTTCGCGTTGCTCGAGACGATGCGCATGACCGAGGGCATCAAGCGCATGGTCGTCGATCGGGCGCACATCGCCGACATCAAGCGACTCGCGCTCGAGGAAGGCATGCTGACGCTGCGGCGTTGCGGCCTGATGAACGCGATGCGCGGCAAGACCAGCATCGAAGAAGTCGAGGCGGTGACCATGGCGGATTAGCCGCACCACAGGCCGCAGGGATCAGGGGATTCGGGGATCAGGGGATTCGGGGATCAGGCATTCAGGGAAGCAAGGAAGCAGGGAAATCATGGCGACCAAGTTCAAGTTCCAGGCCAAGGACGCCGCCGGCAAGGTGGTGAAGGGGTCTGTCTCGGCGGCGACACAGCAGGAGGTCCTCAAGGATCTGCGGCGCCGCAATCTGACGCCGGTCGAGGTCTCGAAGGCGGGGGGATTCGGCGCGATGCTGGCTGCCGCCAACAACAAGACGGCGACCAAGAGCTCGGTCAAGAAGGGTGAACTCGAGGTCTTCACGCGCCAGCTGGCGACGATGTTGGGGGCCGGCATCCCGATGCTCGAGGCGCTCGAGATCCTCGCCGATCAGGCCGAGTCGCCGGGCTTCCGCTTCTGCCTCGACAAGGTGGTCGACGACATCCGCTCGGGCTCGGATCTCAGCAAGGCGCTGGAGCAGCACAAGAGGGTCTTCTCGCACATCTACGTCAGCATGATCCGCGCCGGTGAGGTCTCGGGTCAGATCGACACCATCCTGCAGCGCCTCGCCGAGTATCTGGAGGCCGCGGCGCACCTGCGCAACGAGATCAAGTCGGCGATGACCTATCCGGTCATCTCGCTCGTGCTGGTCATCGGCATC
>JAGQRA010000318.1 GCA_020425885.1 Planctomycetota bacterium
CAAGGGACCCGCACCCGTCGGCACCTTCGCGCCGAACGCGTTCGGCCTGCACGACGTGCACGGCAATCAGTGGGAGTGGTGCCAGGACTGGTTCGGCCGCTACGACTACGCGCCGCGCGCCGGCGACGGCCGGCGCGAGCCGGAGCTGCACGAGATCATCCGCGCCTCGCGCGGCGGCGGCCATCAGGATCACGCCGCGCTGGCGCGGTCGGCGTACCGCGCCTATCGGGCGCCGAACACGAGGAGCCAGAACCTCGGCTTGCGGCCGGCACGGCCCGTGCTGCCGTAGCAGCCGCAACCATGCGCGGGCGCTCGCAAGCGCGCGCCGCGTGAGCGGCGCACCGTACTTGCAGTGATAACCCCACTGTCGACCACTTCGTGTCCGAATATGTTCCCGCCTGCAGACACCCATCGCATCTCGCCACATCCAAGTATGAACCTCATCAAGAACTCGCTCATCCTCGCGGCCAGCGTCGCGCTCCTGCCTGGCCTCACGCGCGGCCAGTCCACCACGGCCTTCCTGCCGATCGGCTACAGCGGCGCCTACGGTTGTCAGTCGTCGTCCGCGCCGGTCATCACCGGCGGCGTCGTCGCCCACGGCGCGATCGACTTCATCTACGATGCCGGCACGGCCATGCTGACCGTGCGGGTCACGAACCAATCGCCGATCGTCGCCGGTGAGACCAACCCGGTGATCACCCGCATCGCCTTCAACTTCCCGGCCGGCGCCGTCACCGGCGCTTCGCTGATCGGACAATCGGCCCAAGGCGGCGCGCAGCCGGCCTTCGCGCTGCAGTTCTCGCCGACGCAGTCGATCAGGCAGGCCTGCTTCGGTGACTTCCATGCCCTGCTGTCGGTATCCGGCGTCAACGGTGGCATCGGCAACGCTGACGCGACCGTGTTCTCGCCGCCGATCGTGGTGCTCGGTCGGACGCGGTTCGAGCTGCAGCTCGCCGGTCCCGGCACCGCCAGCATGACGGCCGCCGACATCGCCAATGCGTTCTCCGACGACGGCCCGCAGCACGACGTCGCGGTGATGTTCAAGTTCCAGGCCGGCGGCGCTGCCGGGCAGGAGAGCGGGTTCGTCTCGAGCGGCCCGCCGTGCTGCCCGAACCAGGCCGCGGTCAACGTCATCGGCTCCGGCTGCGCACCTGCCGGACAGACCGTGCCTGTGCTGACCAGCATCGGCGCCCCGAACGTCCCGGGTCCGGTCGGTGTCGACGTCAGCAGTCCGAGCACGCCCAACAGCGTCGGCCTGTTGATCTTCAGCCAGTCCACCACCTTCGATGCGACGCTGAACGTGACGCTGCCGCACGACCTCACGCCATACGGCTTCGCCGGCTGCAACCTCTACACGGCCACGGTCTGGCCGGTCGCGGTGGCGACCGACGCCAGCGGCAACGGCAGCTACTCGACCAACATCCCGGCGCTGGCCAAGTGGTGCGAGCGCGAGCTGACCTTCCAGGCGTTCTTCTTGAACAACGGCCTCTACAGCACCGCCGGCCTGACGCAGATCCTCGGCAGCTGAGCCTCGAACCGCCGGCTGCTGCCACGCCGAGGCGCTACGGCGCGATCACGACCCGATCGAACCCCGTCAGCCGCGGTGCCGTGCTGATCGGGAACAGGTCGAGCGGCAGCGCCTGCACCAGGACCTCGACGTTGGCGAGGTTCCTGTCGTTCGGCAGCGCGACGTTGAGCTGGGCGGTGCCGTTGGCGCCGAAGAAGCTGACGAACGGCAAGTTGACCGCGGTCGCCGGGTCGAGCCAGACGCGCCCGTACGGCGTCGGCAACGGCGCTGGCGCCGCGAAGGCGGCCGCCGACAGACCGACGCCGAGGCCGGTGCCGTAGCCCGGGCGGTGATTGAGTTCGAGCGCGATCGCGGTGCCGACCCGGGGGCGGTTGGTGATCGCGACCTGCCGGTGGTGGTTCACGAACAAGAGCTGCGGGAACGCGACAGGCAACGGGAAGCCGCCGAGGAACAGGTCGACGTCGCCGTCGCCGTCGACGTCACCGGCGGCGATGCGCGCCAGTGACTCGGGCACCGCGTTGGCGCGCGTGGCAGTGGCATAGGCGAGATGTCCGGCGCCGTCGTTGAGCAGGATGTTCAGCGTCGTCGTGCTGCGGCTGCTCGAGGTCGCGGCAACGTCGAGGTCGCCGTCGTCGTCGAGATCGGCCGCGGCCAGGCGATAGAAGCCGCCCACCGCGACGCCGCCGTAGCTCAGCAGTCCGCCGCGTCCGTCGCCGCGCAGCACGGCCGTGCCGGCGTTGGTGCTCGACTGCGTCGACACGATGACGTCGCTGATGCCGTCGTCGTCGAGATCCGCGACCGCCATGCTCTGGGCCAGCGCCGTGGCCGGGATGCTGCCCGTGCTCCAGGTGAAGGAACCGGCGCCGTCGTTGATCAGGATGCCGAGCGTCGTCAGCTGCATCAGCAGCAGGTCCGGAGCGCCGTCACCGTTCCACTCGCCTGTGCCGATCGCACCGAGAAACGTGGTGCTGATGCCGGTGAACGGCACCGGGTCGACGGCGAACGCGCCGGTGCCGTCGTTCACCAACATCACCGGACTGCCCTGTCCCGGCGCCACGACGATGTCGAGGTCGCCGTCGTCGTCGAAGTCGGCGACCGCGCTGGCGTAGGCGCTGGTGTTGACCGGCGCGAGGTTCTGCACCTCCGCCGTGATCGGACCGCCGCCATTGCGCAGCAACACCGAGCCCCGGACCGACGGCACCAACGCGAAGGCATCGATGTCGCCATCGCCGTCGAAGTCGCCGGTCTGCAGCGTCAGGTAGCCGGCGGCGGCCACCTGGATGGTCTCGTCGGTGAAGTGACCCGAACCGTCGTTGCGCTTGACGGTGACGAGGTACTGCGTGCTCTGCAACAGGTCCTGGTCACCGTCGCCGTCGATATCGCAGAAGGCGGCATCCCAGACCGCTGCGATCGGGCCCGTGGAGTGTTCGCGGAACTGGTGTTGGGCGGCCGCGGTCGCGGTCAGGAGCAGGAGACAGGTGAGTCGTATCGGCATCGGAGCTCCGCAGGGGCAAGTGTGGCAGGCGCGCCTTTGCCGCGAGTGTACAGCGCATCACGGCTGACGGATCTTCTTCCGCAGCTCCGGGTCGCGCCGCCACGCGTCCTGCAGCTCGCGCGCCGCCACCCCGGGCGGCAGTTTGCCGAACCGGCTCTCGATCACCTTGAGTCGCTCCATCGCCCGGCGCTTGTCACTGGCCCCTTTCAGCCGCCGGACCTCGGCAACCGCGGCTTCCTCAACCGGCACCATCGCGAGCCGCGCGGCGGCGATCGCGGCCTGCTGCGCGTCGGTGACGTCCTCCTTGTCGGCGGCGCTGTCGAGCGCCTTCAGGAACGGCTCGTAGCGCCTCGAACGCCAACTCCGGTTGGCGACGGCGAACAGACCTTCGCGTGGCAGCGGCAGAAGCTCCGTGATCCTTGCATAGCGGTAGGGAGCCTGCAGGCACAAGAGCGCCATCGCCGTCGCGTAGACCCGGCCGCCCTCGTGCCCCCAGGCCGAGATCGGATCCCACGAGCCGGCGAACGCGTCGTCGGTGCGCTGGCTCGGCAGCAACGCCCGGTGCAACGCCTTCGACCAGGTGCGCCAGGGAGCGTCGCCGACCTGGTAGAGCGCCATCGAGGCGTAGTACCAGTAATAGAGATCGATCGAGCCGGCTTTGTCGTCCCATTCCGGCAGGCGTTTCAGGATCAGGTCGGCGGCGGTCGTGAGCAGCGGGTGATCCTCCGGATCCTGACCGAGCAAGCAGCGACAGCACAGACCGGCGGCGGTCAGCGCCTCGCCCTTCTCGACCGGAAAGCGCACCCCGTGGTCGCCCGGCTGGCGCCCACTCGGCTCGCCCATCCTGGTGTAGCCGTGGCGGCCGATCGTCACGTCCGTGATCTGATCGAAGAAGGAGAAGGCGGTCCACTGCGCCTGTCCGCTGACCTTCAGCCCGAACTGCTGCCCGGACTCGCAGGCCATGAGACACCACGAGGTCACCGACGTGTCGTTGTCGTTGTCGCGCGGCTGGTAACGCCAGGCGGAGTAGGGATTGCGATGGGCCTCGAGGTAGTCGAGACCGCCCTGCGCCGCGGCGCGCAACGCCTCGTCGTCGCCGAGGCCGAACGCCTCGCAGATCGCATAGGTCGCGATCGCGTGGTCGTAGATGAAGTCGTGCGCGCGGTTGGTGCCGAACAGGCCGTTGTTCTGCTGTTGCTTCTGCAGCCAGGCGACGCCGCGGGCGACCGTCTCGCGG
>JAGQRA010000038.1 GCA_020425885.1 Planctomycetota bacterium
AACCGCAGCCTGCTGCGCCTGCCAAGGCGGTGCAGGCGCCGTCAACCACTCGCAAACGGGACATTCACCCTCGCCTTGCCAGTGCCCAGGGCCTTGCCGCTCCTCCAGATGAATAGTCCGGGCTAGGGTCACACCGCATTGTACGACACCGAAGCGCACGGTGCGGCCGGCAACTGCGCGACGGCTCAACACGGGAAGCGGCGCGTGTAAACGGACGCGCGCGGCTACAGCTGGAACACCTCGCGCGTCCACGGGTCCGCGGCCTCGAACGGACCGTGCACGCTCTTGAAGCAGCCGCGCCCTTCCACAACGCGGTCCAGGTCGGTCAGGATCCAATCGACGTACACGCGGCTGTCGTCGTCCACGTCCTTGACGATGCCGATCGCCGTCACGCGCACCGTGCTCGCGCCCTGGCCCATCATCTTCTTGATGGCGATCCTGTCGCCGGTGCGGATCTGGTCGCGGCGCGCAGCCTGATCGGGCGCCTTGTCGTCGTCGTAGCCGAGGAACCAGTACCCGCGCTTGATGAACACCGGCGCCTGATCGTCGCGCCCGCCCCAGCTCGCACCCACCACCCAGTACTGCGGTTCGTCCTTCATCGTGGCCGGATCCTACTGCTGGACAGCGGGCGCGCGGCCGGTACGCTGTCGACGGCCTCGGCTCGGCTCACCAAGCCTGCCTATGGCCTGCCTAACGTCCGGCGGTGGTCACCCACCGCCGACACGTAAGTGCCCATGGCATCGGCAGTTCGCGGGTGTAGTTCAGTGGTAGAACGTCAGCTTCCCAAGCTGAATGTCGTCGGTTCGATCCCGATCACCCGCTCCATTCACGCAAGCCGCTGTCGAGACTCATGTTGTGAGACGCTCGGACCCTGTCGCCGCGGCGTCGCGAGACCTCCGCCCGCCCTTTGGCGGCACTGCCACGCGAGACCTCAAGCCTCTGCATCGCAGACACATCCGTCAGGAATGAGGGCAAGCTGGCAGACATCCAGCCATCGAGGCTGAATGTCGTCACGTCGGCTTTTGAGGCAGGCCGTTTCGCAGCAGCCACTTGCGCGGCTTCGGCAGACCGGGAGGAATCCCCGTGTGCCAACATGATGCCTGGAAGTCGCGGCCCAGGCAGCGCCAAGCCCTCGGCGACTCCGCAGCACTCGAGCACGGAGCGATGACGGGCAATCCGTCGCGGAAGCTACCGTGGCGGACAGCCGTCCCCTTATGAGCCGCGCCGACGAACCGAACCGCGACCGCAACGCCCTACGCCGTCATCTGGCCGAAGCCGAGAAGCGTCTCGCCGACCTGACGACCCAGCGCTCGCACGCGGAGGCCGAAGTGCACCGGCTTCGCGAACTGATCGACGATCGACCGCCAATGAGCCCCACAACGGAGGCCCAGCCCAGCCATGCCATGAGCCCGGCTGACAAGGTGCGCCTGTTCGGCTCGCTCTTCCGCGGCCGACCCGACGTCTACCCGAAGCTCTGGATCAATTCGAAGAAGGGTACCAAAGGCTACTCGCCCGCCTGCACCAACGAGTGGGTACGTGGCGTCTGCGAGAAGCCCCGCGTGAAGTGCGGCGAATGCCCGCGCCAGGCGTTCCAACCCATCGACGACGACACGATCCTCGGTCACCTCCAGGGCCGCCACGTCATCGGGGTCTACCCCATGCTCTTCGACGAGTCGTGCTGGTTCCTCGCCGCGGACTTCGACAAGGGCAACTGGATGGAGGACGTCGCCTCCTTCGTGGCCACGTGCAGGGGCCACGACGTGCCAGTGGCCGTGGAACGCTCACGCTCGGGGAACGGCGCGCACGTCTGGTTCTTCTTCGCTGCTCCGGTGCCGGCGGCGATCGCGCGGACGATGGGTTGCTTCCTGCTGACCGAGACGATGTCGCGCCATCACGAACTGCCGTTGTCCTCCTACGACCGGCTGTTCCCGAACCAGGATACGATGCCGCGCGGCGGATTCGGCAACCTGATCGCCCTGCCGCTCCAGCGCTCTGCCAGGCAGGCAGGACACACCTTGTTTGTCGACGAGGCATGGCAACCACTCCCCGACCAGTGGGCATTCCTGGCTGGCGCTCCTCGGATCGAGCCAAGACGAGTGCACGAGCTCGCTCAGGAGGCCCGTGACGGAGGCCGGATCATCGGCGCACGGAATGCCGATTCTGCGACAGAGGACGACGCCGAACCCTGGCGCCGACGGCCGTCGCGCCGGACGACACGGCCGACGATCACCGCTCCGCTCCCGGCGCAGGTGCGAGCCGTGCTCTCGCAACAGCTCTTCGTCGAACAACAAGGACTCCCATCGGCCCTGATCAGCGAGATCAAGCGACTCGCCGCCTTCCAGAATCCCGAGTTCTACAAGAAGCAGGCGATGCGGCTCTCCACCGCGCTGACACCACGAGTGATCAGCTGCGGCGAGAACACTCCTCAACACGTCGGGTTGCCACGCGGCTGTGTCGAGGACCTCCGAGAGCTCCTGGCTGCCTACGACGTCGGCCTGTCCGTCGACGACCAACGCGACCTCGGGACGCCTCTCGACCTGACCTTCGAAGGCCAGCTCGAGCCGGCGCAGCAAGACGCCGCGCAGGAC
>JAGQRA010000319.1 GCA_020425885.1 Planctomycetota bacterium
AAGATCGGCAAGGTGAAGGGCTACACCCTGTCCGGCGATGTGCCGTGGTTGCTCTATCAGCCCGAGGTCGAGGCCAAGGCCGATGCGGGTGCCGAGGCCCAGGGTGAAGGTGGCAGTGAGGCGGGCGAGCCCGGTGAGCCGAAGGCCGGCGAGGGAGCGGGCGCCGAGCGCGGCAGCGGCGAAGAGCCGGCGCGCCGCAGCGGACGTCGCGGTTCGCGCGGCCGATTCGGCGCCGGACGTACGGGCGGTCGCCCCGGTTTCGGTGGCGAGGGCGGCGCGTCATCGGGCCGCGCCGAGCCCACCGACCCGCTCGAGAGCAAGCGTCCCGCCGGCAGCGAACTCGTGATCCGCGATCTGGTCACCGGTGTCGAACGCAAGCTCGCCGACGTCGTGGCCTACGGCCTGTCCGGCAAGGGCCGCTGGTTCTGGTATCACACCTCGCAGAAGCAGCCGGCCGCCGACAGCAACCACGGTTTGTTCGTCGAGCAGACCGCCGGCGGCGATCCGATCCGCCTGCTCGACGGCACGGTCAACGTGGCCGGTCTGACCTGGACCCGGGACGAGTCGGCGCTCGCGTTCCTCAGCGACAAGGAGGACTTCGCGGCCGACAAGCCGCAACGGGACATCTGGCTGTGGAACGGCCAGCGGCAGCCGGCGCAACGCATCGTCTTCGCCGGCGCGCCCGGCATGCCCGAGGGCGGTCGCATCGGCAGCCGGCTCTCGTTCTGCCGCGACGGCTCGGTGCTGCAGTTCGACATCGAGGCCGCCCCCGCTGACGAGCCGCTGCCGATCCTGCCCGAAGACAAGGTCACGCTCGATCTGTGGAACTGGCGCGACGGCCAGCTGCAGACGCAACAGGCCAAGCGACGGGGAGGCGACCGCGAGGCGCGGACGGCGGTCTTCCATCGCGATCGTTCGCGCCTCGTCGTGCTCGGCGACGAACGGCTGAGCTCGATGCGGTTCCTCGGCGCCGATGGCGGCCGCATGTTGGCGACCGACAGCGAACCCTACGAGAAGGAGGTCAGCTGGGACGGCCGCTACAGCGATGTCTGGCTCGTCAACTCGCTCGACGGCTCGCGCCAACGCCTGCTCGAACACTACCGCGGCAACACCAGCAACTCGCCGGGTGGCCGCTACCTGCTCTGGATGGACGACGACTTCCACTGGCAGGCCTACGACCTCGCCAGCGGCGTGCGGCGCGACCTGACCGGAGGGCTTTCGGTGCCGTTCCACGATCACGACGACGACCACCCGGAGCCGGGCCGCGCCTACGGCATCGCCGGCTGGACCGCCGGTGACGCGGCCGTCGTGCTCTACGACGAGTTCGACCTGTGGCAGATCGAGATCAAGAGCGGCGATGCGGTCTGCGTCACCGACGGCTACGGCCGCGCCAACGGGTTGCAGCTGCGGCTGCAACGGCTGCCGCGCGAGGGCGATGACGAGGAGTCGTTCTACCTCGATGGCGAGCTGCTGCTGACCGCGCTCGACACCGCGACGATGGCCGAGGGCGTCTACCGCGACGCGCTGCACGAGGTGCGAAAGCCGGTGCGGTTGTTCGCCGTCGACAAGAACCTCGACGGCCTGACGCGGCCGGTGGCGAGCGAACGCTTCTTCTTCACCCTGTCGACGTTCGAGCAGTTCCCGGACCTGTGGACCGCCAACGCCGACTTCTCCGGCCTGCGACAGCTGTCCGAAGCCAACCCGCAGCAGCGCGACTACCGCTGGGGCAAGGCCGAGCTCGTGCACTGGGTCGATGGCGACGGCAGGTCGTGCGAGGGCGTGCTCGTCAAACCCGACGGCTTCGACCGCGGCAGGAAGTACCCGATGATGGTCAACTTCTACGAGGAGATGACGCGACGGCTGCACAGCTACTCCGCGCCGCAGCCCGGCACCTCGCCGAACGCGGCCTACTACGTCAGCAACGGTTACCTCTGGTTCATGCCCGACGTGCACTACGAGGTCGGCTACCCCGGCGCGTCGTGCGTCAAGTGCGTCGTCTCCGGCGTGCAGCACCTGATCGCGCAAGGGTTCGTCGATGCCGATGCGATCGGCGCGGCCGGTCACAGCTGGGGCGGATACCAGACCGCCTTCCTGGTGACGCGGACCAACATCTTCGCCGCCGTCGAATCGGGCGCGCCGGTGTCGAACATGATCTCGGCCTACGGCGGCATCCGCTACGGCACCGGCATGTCGCGCCAGTTCCAGTACGAGAAGACGCAGTCGCGCATCGGCGGCACGCCGTGGCAGTATCCGATGCGCTACTGGGAGAACTCGCCGATCTTCTTCGCCGACAAGGTGCAGACGCCGGTGCTGATGCTGCACAACGACAACGACGGCGCCGTGCCCTGGACGCAGGGCATCGAGTACTTCACGGCGCTGCGACGGCTCGGCAAGGAGGCCTACCTGTTCAACTACAACGGCGAGGACCACGGCCTGCGGCAGCGGCAGAACCAGAAGGACTGGACCCGGCGCATGAGCGAGTACTTCGCGCATCACCTCGAGGGCAAGCCGGCGCCGCAGTGGATGACCGAAGGCGTGCCCTACGCCGAGCGCGAGACCGAGAAGCTGCCGTTCGCGCCGAGCTACATCGAGGCCTATGTCAAGCCGGCGCCGACGCCGGTCGAGGCCGCCAGCGAGAAGCCGGCCAGCGAGCAGCCTGCCGTCGAGAAGGCGGCGCCGGCCGTGATCGAGGCTGGCCTGCAGAAGGGGGACCCGGCGCCGGACTTCACGGCCACGGACGAGGCCGGCAACGAGCACCGCCTGACCAGCTACCGCGGACGCAAGGTGCTGCTCTGGTTCTACCCCAAGGCCGGCACGCCCGGTTGAACGCGACAGGCCTGCGGACTGCGTGATCAGTTCGCCGAGTTCGAGAAGCTGGGCGTGGCCGTGCTCGGCGTGTCGTTCGACGACCGCGCCGCCAACGCCGCCTTCCGCGGCCAGCACGAGCTGCCGTTCCCGCTGCTGTGCGATGCCGGGCACGAGCTCGCCATCGCCTACGGCGCCGCCGACGCGGCGGCCCGGATGCCGAAGCGAAAGGCCGTTCTCATCGAGATGCATATCGCCGCGCTCAGTGGCAGAGATGTGCATGAAGTCCCAGGCAAAGAGCGGATCGGGCAGCGAGAGGTTGCTGTGGATGCCCGTTGTCGCGAGTGTTTCGCCGTAGAGGTCCACGCATTTTTCGAGATAGCGGCGTTTGGCGATCGCCCAATTTCCGGGCAGAGAGTGATGACCAATATCCGTAATGGACAATAAATTGCCGTGCCAATAATGCAGGCGCTCACCGAAGTTGACGCCTGCCCGATGCAGGGCGTTCATGAGCGAGGCTTCCTGCAAACGGGCTTCGTAGATCGCGCCGCGCGGAG
>JAGQRA010000320.1 GCA_020425885.1 Planctomycetota bacterium
AAGTCGGACGAGATTGCGAGGCGTCCGTGGGACCTCGTGGTCGTCGACCTCGAACGGGTTTGCCGAGCCGGCCTTGCTCAGCCGGTTGAAGGACGAGGCTTCGAGCACCGTCGCGGGCATGCCGAACTTCTCGTCGATCTCCTGTGCCCACTGCTTCCGTAGCGTCGCGGGCACGATCACCAGGATGCGCCGCCGCCGCTCGGCCCAACGCTGCGCGATGACCAGCCCGGCCTCGATGGTCTTGCCCAGCCCGACCTCGTCGGCCAGCAGGACGCCCTTCGACAAGGGCGACCGGACGGCGAACAGGGCGGCGTCCACCTGATGCGGGTTCAGGTCGACGCGCGAGTTGGAGATGGACCGGGAGAGCTGGCCGACCGAGCCGGCTGGCCCCTTCAGGGTCAGTTGGGTTGCCCAGAGTTTGGCCTGGAACGGGGTGGTCACCGCCGCCTCCGGACCAGGGGCGCAGCCTGCCGGGAGGTAGCAGCCTTGGCCGCCCGCTCAGGACCACGGAGCACCCCGAGGGGGGACGCCGGCTCGTCAGGCAGGCAGAGGGCGCAACGAAGCCGGCTCGCGCCCCAGAGGGGCAACGTGGCGCGTCGAGTTGGGGTGGGCTGCCTCGGGGCCGCGGGCTTCGGCATTACCGGATTCGACGAGTCGTTCTGGGGGACCGGACGCGAGCGCCGCCGGACCCGTCCGGTGGCTTCCACGACTCGCGCTGCGATCCCGCGTGGAGCTGCCGGCGAAGTAGATCGCGACCGGGAGTCCGGATCCAGCGCGAGTTTCGCGGGCTACGCGCGACTTTGGCGACCGCCGCTGGCTCTGGCGGGCTCGCACTCGGTGGAACAGAGTGCGCACGTCGCTACGTTGCTACCCAACTTGGCCTGAACGACGGGCCGGGGAGGGTAAGTCCGTTGGTCGATCCGAATCAGATCCCGCAATTCTTGCTGCAGCACCTCGCTGGCCCAGGAGGCAGGGACCTCTTCCTCAAGCAGCTCACCGCCGAGGTCGCGAAACTGGTCATGGCGGAAGCGTCGAAGGAGCTGAGCGACCCAATCCGCGCGCAGCAGCAGCGCGGGGAAGCCGCGGTCGCAGCGATCGAGGCTCGCCAGCGTGCTGCGCAGACGGCTGGCGACGCGGCGGTCACCCACGCCCATGACGCTCAGCAGAGCGTAGCCAAGGCGGTTGCTGAGACCCTGGCCAAGGTGAAGGAGGATGCCGAAAAGCACGGGCAGTTCCTGTTCGAAGAGAAGGAGAAGTTCGCGCAGAAACTGATGAAGGAGGTCGCCAGGATCGAAGACATGCAGGTCTACTGGTCGAAGCAGGAGAAGAACCATCGCTTCGCTGCGGTCGTAAGCGGGTTGCTGCTCACCGCTCTGCTCGGCGGCCTCTTCTCGGCGGCCGTCGCTGCTGCCCCGCACCTGCAGATTGATACCGAGCACATTGGTGTAGCCGTCTCGGTTGTGGCTTGCGGGCTCATCTCGATGTGGGCGATCGGCATCCTGAGCCGGGTCTACTTGTCGAGCCTGTTCTCGCTGAAGGATGCGAGGCACCGGCTCGCTGCGATCCACACGTTTGTCGGGATGAGGTTCCGGGGCCAGTTAGATGAGAACGCCGGGCGAGCACTGTTCCGGTTCTTGCTGACGCCAAGCCCAACCGGATTGCTCCGCGGCGCTGAAGTTCACCCTCTGCTGCGAGTCCTGGGCGACGGCGCGCGCAAGGCGACGAAGACGAAGGACGAAACGGAGTCGACGTGAACAAGAGGCGGCCGGGGACACTTGCGGCTCAACCTGGGCTGCCACCTGTGCGTCGATGCCGCGCACCAGAGGCGCGGCGATCGCTTGCGTGAACGAGCATGGAGACAGGCGACACGAACCCGGGGAGTTCAGGTGCGGCAACCAGCCACGATGCGGCACTCACCTGGGCAGTCGTCGACGGCGACCTCCGCGAGGTGTCCGAGTTCGCCAGCCTGCCGCCCAAGGATCGCCCACTCGCGTTCTGCCCGCAGTGCGACCGTCGCATCATTCTCAAGCTCGGGAAGGTGCGCGCGCATCACGCCGCACACCGGGCGCAGGACGTCTGCGTCGCAACGGCCGCCGAGACGGCGCTGCACTTGAACGCAAAGTTCCACCTTGCCAGCCAGCTCCGCCAAGTGACGACGATCTCGCTCCGCGAGAAGTGCCAGAACCCGAAATGCGATCAGGTGCGGCAGCGGGAATGGGCGGCGTTCTGGGATGCGGTCGAGGTAGAGCGGCGAGTGGGCACGCGACGGCCGGACTTGACGCTATTCCGTAGCGGTGCCGCGGTTGCTGCTGTCGAAGTGTTCGCGACGCATGCCGTTGATGACGAGAAGGCGCGCGTTCTCGCCGACGCGCAGATCCCGTGGGTCGAGGTTCGGGCTATCGCAGTCCTCCAAGGCGCTGCCTGGACGCCCGCGAAGCCGCTCCCCGTGCACAAGGAGGGGCCGCATCAGGTATGGCAATGCGATGCGTGCGAGAAGGCGCAGTCCGAGCGCGCGGCGGCATACGCGGCAGCGCAGGCAAACGGCGAGTTCAGCATCTGCGCGCGACTCGTGGACTTCTTTTTTCGCAGCGGCAAGAAGTTGCGCACCGTCTACGAGATCCTGGAGGAGCGCGCAGATGGCCGAGTCGTAGCCGTGATCCTCAGGTCGTGGCGCGGAGATCAGCAGACCCGATTCGAAGGCGGCAAAGCTGAGAACAAGCTGCGAGTTCAGCGCGAGTTCGAGACCTGGATGAAGGGCTTCGAGAAGCGTGGTGCCATCGTGGACTCGCCAA
Source organism: Planctomycetota bacterium (assembly GCA_020425885.1). The sequence continues at coordinate 2,793 of JAGQRA010000320.1, forward strand.
TGGGATGGATGCGCGACGGCGTGAACTGGTTCTCGTCCGAACTCGTCGCCTACTCCGACATTCACTACCCGCGCCGCTACAGGTGGGATGCGGGCGCACGACGCTGGAAGATCGCGCGAGGAAGCGAGAACCTGAGGTGGCGGGACGAATACTGATCGCGCTTCTTCGCGCCACCGGATGGAGGGCCTCCTTCACATGGCCGGCGGGGTCGCCCGAAGCGCGGCTCGCCACTTCTCAGCGTAGCGACGGCTGAAGTTGGGCAGCTCTTCCGGCCTGTAGTAGCCCAGGATCGTCTGGTAGCTGCGCAGGGTCCAGATCGAACTCAGCATCAGGAACTTGGCGACCGTCTCGGGGTCCCGGATGTCGGTGATCTCGATGTCGTTGCCTGCCTTCCGAAAGTGCGCCTTCGGATTCGACGAGTGCGTCATGCCGGAGAGCAGGCGGTAGAAAACCTCATACTCGTTCCACCGGCCGAGCTTCTTGGCGATCTCCTCGAAGCTCCCGCAGCCAAGTCGCGCGGCCCAGAACTTCCTGTTCCTCTTCTCCGCCGACTCCGTGCGAATCGTCGCGTGCTCGGGACGGTTGAGCACGGACTCGATGTTGGCGATCTCGGCCCTGATCGCAGCTTCGTCGCGCCACTCCAAGTCTGGGAACTGCTGGGACGCGCTGGTCCGATATTCGCTGCCCTTCAGCTCGGACTGGCACCGCCGCTGTTCCTTGAGAAGGTGCGCGACCCAGTAGGTGCGGGCTCTCTGATCGGTGTCGGCTTCGAGGATCCACGACATCTGGAGGTCGGCCTCGTAGAGGGATCGGTAGAGCGGGTAGACCGCCAAGCCACAGCCCGAGCGCAACAGAACGGTGATGCCATCGAGCATCGCCACGACCTGCTTGGTCAGGGTGCAGACCGGCACGAGGTGGCGGATGCTGCCGTCCGCGCTTAGCGCCATCACGCGCACGATCAGGTTCGTGCCGTAGTCGACGAGTGCTTCGGCAACCGCGAGCTGTGGGGCGAGCGTCGCGGCGAACGCGACGGCTGCTTCCCGATCGAGGACCTTCTTGTTCGCCTTCATGGCCCTGAGGATGGCGGGCAGTCGGCTCGCCGCCAAGCCGAGCAGGCGGGTGGAAAGCGGATCCCACTTCGGGACTTGGTCAGGGCGCTGCTCGGAGCATTCGCCTCCTCGATCGATGTGCTGTCCGTGAAAGCACAGAACCTCGGTCAGCAGCTCCCGAACCAAGCCCCGGTGTCACCGGGGTCGCCGAACACGGCCCTGGCACGGGTCCGGACGAAGGCGCTCAGCTACCTGCGGGTCTCAGGAAAAGGCCAGATCGGCGGCGACGGCTTCCCACGCCAACGGACCACCATCGCGGCGTTCGCCGAGGCCAACGGTCTCGACGTGGTCGAGGAGTTCAGGGACGAAGGGGTCTCGGGGACGCTCGGGCTCGCCGAACGACCCGGCCTGACCGCGTTGCTCGAAGCCGCGACGGCTGCCGGGATCGACACGGTCTTGGTGGAAAAGGCGGACAGGTTGGCGCGCGATTTGGTCGAGAGCGAGCTACTGCTCCGGACCTTCCGCGAGCACGAAGTCCGGGTGATCGAGGCGGACGGCGGAAACGACCTGACCAGCGACGCCGGAACCAGCCCGACGGCGGTGCTGATTCGGCAGGTTCTGGGCGCGATCAGCGAATGGGAGAAAAGTGGCCTTGTAGCGAAGCTACGGGCAGCCAGGGACCGGGTTCGGCGGCAGCGAGGCCGCTGCGAGGGGCCACCGGCCTACGGCGCGCGAGAGACTGAGGCGGCGGGTCTCAAGCGGCTGCTCGAACTGGCTGCTGACCCCGCCGGCAACCGGCGGTCGCTGGCAGAGATCGCCGCCGCGCTGAACATCGAGCAGGTGCCGACCCGGAGTGGTCGCCCATGGGCGAGATCCACGGTCCAGACTCTGCTGGCTCGGCACGCGGCGGCTTCCCAGTGACTCCATGTCACCGACGGTTCAGCACCAACATGCGGCTGAGCGAAAGCGTGCCATACCCTGTCCCGGTTGACTCCCCGAGGCGGCGGGGCGTCGATGCCGCCATGAGCCAAGGACCGGCATGTGGGTGAACTCAACCGTGGGCCTGCTGTCGGTCGTTCAGGCCGGCCCGGAGCCCGGTAGCCGGCCCAACGCGCCCCGCAAGTTGATGGTCCGGGCGCGGGTCAGGCGGCACCTGGAGCTGCTGCAGCGAGACCACCCGAGCCTCCGCCGATGCGCGATCATCAGAAGCGAGCCCGGGCGTGACTATCTCTGGCGGATCATCGTGCCGCGCACGACGTTCGCCAAGGTCATGGCAGCGATGGTCGAGAAGCTGACCTACTCGAATTTTAAGTCCGCCGCGGAGGCTTCGCCGGACCTCGACCGGGATTACACCGACGTGCTTCACTCGGTCTGGGCGATCTTCCGCAAGCTGCAGAAGTAGCCGAGTCCGCCCGAGGAAGGCTGACAACCTGCTGCAGCCCGCGCAGCTCTCTCTGGTTCACGGGACTCGCCGAGCCCTGGACCGGCTTGGCATTCAGGCTTGGCGGCCCCTGGCAAACCGCCTAGTCGCTGCAGTGCCCTCGATC
>JAGQRA010000321.1 GCA_020425885.1 Planctomycetota bacterium
GGTTGTGCTGGACGACGCGTTGGCGCCGCTGCCGGTCACCGAAGCGGTGCTGGGGCTCGCGGCCAACTGGCGCGTCGGGCCCGCGTCAAAGCCGGTCAGCGACCGGTCGTACCGGGCGCTCAGCTTCACGCCCGAGGGCGTCGGCCTGCGACCGTTCTCGATCGGCCATGTCGAGCAGCCGTGGCGCACGGCGCGCTCGCCAGGCGACCTCACGGTCCGCTGGACCCGCCGCTCGCGGGCGCTCGCCGCGGACAGCTGGACCGCGCCGGAGGTGCCGCTCGCCGAAGAGACCGAGGCCTACGAGGTCGAGATCCTCGACGGCGCAGCCGTCAAGCGGACGCTCGCCACGACGACGACCAGCGTCACCTACACCGCCGCCCAGCAGCTCGCTGACTGGGGGGCGCTGCTCGGTCCCGGAGACACCCTGGACGTCCGCATCCACCAGCTCTCCGCCCTCGTCGGCCGGGGCGCGCCGAAGGCGGTGACACTCGCCTTCTGAGGGGACGCGCCGCGCGTTCTGGCGGCCCGAGACGTTGCGGCGTAGGCTCGACCCATGACACCCGACGACGAACACCGGATCGCCGCGCAGCTTGCCAGGCTGATGGCGGTGATCTGCGTGCGCAACAGCCGGCTCGAGGATCTGCACGCCGGTCGGGTGCCCGTCTCGCGCACGGGCGACGGCAGCGACATCATCGTGCAGGACGCCGATGGCAACCGCATTCCCTGGTCCGAGGTCTCGCGGATCGATGACGAGGAGATGCGCGCGCTGATGCGCGAGATCGTGGACCGTCTCTACACCTTCCATCTGCGGATCGACGATCCGGGGTTCCGGGCAGAGATCGAACGCTGGGCTGCGGCCACAGCCCATTGGGAAGCGCCGAAGCCCGACCCGATCCTCTCCGACATGCCGGCTGAGACGCCCCCGCGCCGCTAGGCGCGCCCCTGCCGAAGGCCACCGGGTCCATTCGTCGCCTGCACTGCGGGCGGCCCACATTCCTCATGGAAGAACGCCGTGTCCGACATCAGCACGCACCTCCTGCTGCCTTACCTGCTCGCGAGCCAGGCCCAGAAGCACGTGACCATGAACGAGGCGCTGCGGCTGCTCGATGGGCTCGTACAGCTCGCGGTGCTCGACCGCGACCTGACGGCGCCGCCGGTCTCGCCGGCCGACGGCGACCGCTACATCGTGGCGTCGGGCGCCACAGGTGCCTGGGCCGGCTGGGACGGCAGCATCGCCTACCGGGTCGACGGCGCCTGGATGCGGCTGGTGCCGCGGCAAGGCTGGCGGGCCTGGGTCGAGGACGAGGACCTGCTGGTGGTCTTCGACGGCACGGCCTGGACCGCGCCGTTGCCGTCGGCGCTGCAGAACCTGGCGCTGCTCGGCATCGGCACCACCGCGGACTCGGGCAATCCGTTCTCGGCGAAGCTCAACGCCGCGCTCTGGACCGCGAAGACCGTCGCCGAGGGCGGCACCGGCGATCTTTTCTACACCATGAACAAGGAGACCGCCGGCGACGAC
>JAGQRA010000322.1 GCA_020425885.1 Planctomycetota bacterium
ATCGAACTGCCGCGGCGGCTCGCAATCCCCAAGGCCCTCCAGGCCGCCGTCGTGTAGTGCCAACCAAATGACCTAAGTCGTTGGTTTCCAGTCCGACCTGCCCAGCTACTGCGGAAGTTGGGCTAGCATCCCCGCCTGCGGCTAGGGATATGGCAACGAACTCGACCATCGAGTGGACCGAGACCACGTGGAACCCCGTCGTGGGCTGCACGAAGGTCAGCGAAGGCTGCCGGAACTGCTACGCCGAACGCATGGCGAAGCGGCTGGCGGCAATGGCCGACGGCTCCGTTGAGCGCGGCGAAGACCCTGGCCGGAAGGCGAACTACCAGAAGGCCGTTGGCCGCCGCGGGTGGTCCGGCCGCGTCGTGACCGATGAAGCCGCGCTGCAAGACCCGCTGCGCTGGAAGCAGCCGCGCGTCGTGTTCGTGAACTCGATGAGCGACCTGTTCCACGCCGAGGTGCCCGAGCCGTTCATCCGCAAGCTGTTCGACGTGATGGCCGCGTGCCCGCAGCACACGTTCCAGGTGCTGACCAAGCGGCCCGAGCGCGCCGCCGCGGTCGCCGGGTCGCTGCCTTGGCCGAACAACGTCTGGATGGGTACGAGCGTCGAGCGAGCCGACGTGCGCGGGCGCATCGACCTGTTGCGCAAGATCCCGGCGAAGGTGCGGTTCATCTCGGCCGAGCCGCTGATCGGACCGATTGGGCGCGTTTCGCTGCGCGGCATCCACTGGGTGATTGTCGGCGGCGAGTCCGGCCCAGGCGCGCGCCCAATGGATGGGGATTGGGTCCGCGACATCCGCGACCGTTGCAACACGGCCGGCGTGGCGTTCTTCTTCAAACAGTGGGGCGGGACCAACAAGAAGAAGACTGGTCGCGTCCTTGACGGAAGAACCTGGGACGAGATGCCGCGCGGAAGATGAACGACACGCTGCCGACCGTTTGGCCCGCCGATGCACACACGCTGGCGAAGCACAAGATCCTGATCCAGTACCTGTGCGCGTGGATGCCGATCATGACCAACCGGTTCCAGCGCGGCCCGCTGCGCTACATCGACGCGTTCGCCGGACCCGGTTCCTACACGGACGGATCACCCGGCAGCCCGATCGTCGCCTTGAACGTCGCGCTCGGCTGGCAGAGGCCCTTCGCGCGCCCCATCGACGCGACGTTCGTTGAACAGCGCGCCGACCGGCACGCGCTGCTGACCGACGCGCTGCGGCGCCTCGCCGACGAGCACGGGCGTTCGCCCAACGTGCGGTGGCAAGAACCCGTGCTGGGCGATGGCGAAACCGTGCTGCGGCAGATGCTCAACAAGCGGCCGTTCGGGCCCGCGCTCGTGTTCCTCGACCAGTTCGGCTACTCGCAGGTCAGCATGGACCTGATCGGTGAGATCATCAGGTGCCAGAGCAGCGAGGTGTTCGCGTTCCTCAACTGGCGCGACATGAACCGCTGGATGAACGACCCGAACAAGGCGCCCGGCATCACGCGCGCGTTCGGTGGCGACGAGTGGCGCACCGTGTTCGACCTGCCTGAGTCGAAGCGCCAGTCGGGGATGCTGGCGGCCTACGAGACCGCGTTGGAGAAGAAGGCCGGCGTGCGGTACCGCTGCCGCTTCGACATGCGGGACAAGAACGACAAACTGCTGTACTGGTTGTTCTTCTGCTCCAACAGCCTGCGCGGCCTGGAAGAGATGAAGAAGGCCATGTGGAAAGTCGACGACACCGGGCAGTTCCACTTCTCGGACCGGCACGTCGGCCAACCGTCCTTGCTCCAGGGGTTCACCCAGGAGTGGCTGGCCGGCGCACTGCTCGACGAGTTCGACGGTCAGGATCTGACCGTCCGGGCCATCTTCGAGCACGTGCTGGTACACACCCCGTGCTACCAGTACAACAGCGCGCTGGGCCACCTGGAGAAGTCGGGCGACGCCGAGATGGTCAACGCGCCCGAGAAGCGCCGGCGCGGCTCGTTCGCGAAGTACCTGGACGACGAGAACGTGCGCGTGCGGTTCGCGAAGAAGCAGCCATAGACCAAGGACCGCTCAGGTGCTCTTCACGAACGGTACCAGGTAGTTCTCGGCGATCTGGTCCGCGCGCACCTTCGACTTCGTGAGCAGCCGGGCGCACTGGTTCACCAAACTGGCATCGTCCAGGCCGCTGGTCGCCAGCGCCGTGATCAGCGCACGGGCGTCTGCCACCAACCGGTCAAGGTTCGCGTAGGTCAACACTCGCGAGTCGCTGCACTCGGCCATGGCCGGCGCCGTGGCCTTGTTCGTGGGGCACACCGATGCCCCGACGTACGAGTGGTCCGGGTAGTGCTGCACGAACCACTTGCCCGCAACGAGCAACTGGCCGTGGTCGTCCTTGTTGAACGCGTTGTGCTTCCGCTTGCGGCTCTTCGCCTCGAAAACGATGGCTTCGTCGTCCGGCAAGAGCCACAGCACATCAGGCCCAACGCCTTGTTCGTCGAAACGCTCGGCGCTGAACCCGAGCACCTGCCCCAGCTCCATCAGCGACTGCTCGAACTGGTTCGACGACGCGTCCGGCACCAGCCTCGACACGATGTCTTCGAAGCGGCTGATGTGGCCACGCCGCATTCGTTGGCTCGGCATCCGTGCGACGATTGCGCGCTCCTGCTGGCCGGGCTCATTCAACTGGACGTAAGGCGGCGGGCTCTTGGATCGAACCAAGTTGCCGTTCTCCGCGAATGCCTGCCGTTGCAGGTCGTCTGCCTTCTCGTGCTGGCCCCAGTCGTCAGCGATGCGTGCGGCCATCTGCAAGAGCCAGCCGCGTGACTGCCGGTCGAGGCTCTTCGCGTTCTTCTCGTCCGCCAAGAATGCCTCGATGCGGTCGATCGCCTGTTGGTGACGGCCTCCTGCCCACGCATGCAGGGCCCGCCGCTCGGTCGCGGCTTGCTCCAGGTGCTGCACTTCCCCGGTGTCCGCGTCCAACGCTTCGGCAAGTTCCTCTGCGTGGTACGTCGTCCACTCAGGGTCACGCGCCAAGCTGCGCGCCATCGTCTGGCCGAGTTCCTTGGTGCTCTTCACGGCCTCGCTGATGTCGATGCCCATGTCGAGTTGCGCCCGCGTCGCGGCGGTCAGGAACCTGTAGTTGGCATCCCGTGCGACCCAGCCGGACAGATCGGCCCCCAGCAGCAACACGATGCAGTAGTCACCTGAGCCGCGCGCACCGCGGCCAATCCCCTGTTCAACACGCTGAGCCAGAAGCCGGGTCATCGACTTGCCGCCGTACAACGCGCCGGCCCGGAACTGGTCGTACGACGACGTGCCACGTGGAAGACCCCACATGACGAGCAGCCGGCAAGAGTTGCCCGGCAGGTCGATGCCGTCGTACCTGTTTGCGAATGCAACGGGCCCGAACGTCTGGCCCGTCTGCAACCGCTCGACCTGCTGGTCAACTTGCGCAGGGCCTTCTGCCACTTCGGCCACATCTTCCCATTCCTTGGCGGCCTCGTTGGATGGGGCGAGGATCGCCACGCCGCTCCCCTTCTTCTCCGCCACCCACTTCATCAGCTTCGCGGCGTCGGCTTTCGCGTCGAAGTCGAACGACATCAGCCCGGGTACCAAGATCATGCGCTCGCTGATGCCAGCCACGGACCGCGAACTGAGCGCCCTGGCGACCTGGTCCTGCGCGGCGCCAAACGTGCGGATGATCTCGCTGTCGTCCGCAATCGTCGCCGACATGTAGATGCGCCGGCTGGCGTCGGCGAAGGAGGGCAGCATGTCGACGAGCGGCAGCATCGGGCTGATCGTGAACGCCCGACGGCTCACGAGCAGGTGGCACATGGGGAGGTGGTCACGAATCAGAGGCCACGCGAACTTGTGCCGATCCGCGTTCTTCCTTACGCAACCGCTCACGACTTGGCGCTTCTCACGCCAAGCCCAGTACGGCACTTCGAGCACCGTCGATTCCTTGCCGCTCACAACATCATCGAAGGTGCCGATCTGGCCCGCCTGCTCGAACGCGTGCCGGAACTCGCCGACCAGCGTCTTGTACTGCTCCTCGTCATCTGCGGCGGTGATCTCGACCGTGAACGAGTCTCGAACGTCTGAGAATGCAACGTGCGCATCGTCGAGCACGATCGTGCCGACGTGCTGGATGTGCGTTCCGCCTCGCAGGCCGAACTTGTTGCGGTAGCCGTGGAACAGCGCGCTGTAGGTGGCGACCAGAACGGCTTTGCAGTTCACGAAGTCGTCCGGCAAGTCTCGCCCGCCGTACGCGACGGCGGGGATGCCGTACTCGCGTGCGCGCTCAAGCGTCTGTTTGACCAACTGCTTGTTCGGGACCAAGTACAGCACCGATTCCCTGGTCTCGTTGAGCGACGACTGGCACATCAGTAGCCCGACCAGCGTCTTGCCGCCGCCGGTGTGCAGCTTGATGACCATGTCGCGCTGCGTGCGGTTGTCGAACCACTTCGACAGCACTTCCGTCTGGCTCGTGTACAGATCGTTGATGCCCGGGGGCTTCGGCAGCCGCCGGAAAATCTCGCGCGGGTCGATGATCGCGGGCTTCTGCCCCTTCTTGCGCAACTTGTCGAAGTCGACCATTCCGATTCCTCCAACCCGACGGTCCGGGTGAACGGGCCATCTTCGCGGCGGAGCGGCGCGGATCAACATCGGGTCCGGTGCCCGGCACGATCGCGGCATACTGGCCCGCATGACCGACCCGACGCCGATCCCGTTCCCGACCGACCGGCACAGCCTGCTGCGCTGTGTGCGGTCGTACCTGGACCTGCTGACGCTGCGGGTCGACGGCGGCATCGAAGACGAAGCCGGGTGCGACTACCCGCTGCCCGGTGGGTTGTCGCTGGACGCCGTCACGTGCAGCCTGATGGCCTACGCGGCCGAAGACGACGCCAACAGCGCGGCCTTCGGCCTGGAGCCCTACAGCGAGCACGACGACGTGGAAGAGATCGTGGCGAGCGTCAGGCGGCTGCTGGACCGCGCCGGGCCGCCGGGTGCGAACTGACGGGGTCGGCGCTACCTTGATCGCGGCACAACGGCCGGGGCACGTCCGCCGGCGCCTTCACGGCGCCCGACTCTCCTTCTTCCCCTTTTTCCCTGCGGCGGTCCCGGCCACTTCACCGCAACGCGGCGGCGTCGATGCCCAGGGCGCGCGCGATGGTCCACAGGGCTTCGGTGAAGCCCACGGGGTTGTCGGCGGCGCGGTCGTCCCACCAGTCGGGCAACACGTGCTGGCGCACCCAGGGCTCGCTGTAGCCCAGGTCGGCGAGGCGCGCGAACAGGGCGCGCATGGGTTCGGTGCCGGTGGTCGGCGTCATCGTGCAGGTACAGAAAAAGACCGCGCTGGGCCCCACCCGAGGCCCAGCGCGGCGGCGCGCGCCACCGCCATGAACTCGATGGTGCGCGCGAAGGAAAAGTGCGCCCCGCCACCATGACCCGGGCAGCGGGGCGCGAGGAACCGCGCCCACCTGGAAGAGAATCAGGCGAGCGCGGTGGCACCACCGGGGCGAACCGGCGGTTGCCCGACAGCAACCAGCTGCCGGGATGCCTCAACAAGATGTTCGGTTCACTGCTGGGCGGCGTCGCTCGCGTTGCGCAGGTGCTCGTACAGCCGCGTGAACGTGCGGTCCTTCTCGCGAGCAAGGCGCGAGGTGGTCGCCGCGGCGTCCTCGCCGTCGGCCTTCGCGAGTTGCACGTACTCGTCGAGCCGTTCGGCGGCTTCGGCGTGGAACTGGCGCGCTTGCTTGCGAACGGTCCGGTTGTCGGCGCTGACGCGAAGCCGCTCGGCGGCCTTCGCCAGCGTGACCATGTCGCTGTCGCCCTCGGCGACGAGCCGCGCGAAGGCGGCTTCGGGCGTCTCGCCCGCGCGCTTGCGAACGGCGCCGAGCGCGATCATCGCGTCTTCGACGTGCTGCAAGGTAACCGTGGGCTTGGCGCCCTTGAGCAGTTGGGATGCGGCCGTGACCGCCTTGGTGATGTCGTTGGTGTTCATCGTGGTGCGTTCTCCAGGAATCGGTCGATCAGGGCGTCGCGCTCGTCGCGCGGGAAGGCCCGAGCGAAGGCGGCGAGGATGGGGTCTTCGAGTTCGACGAGGTCGAACAGCGTCTGCACGGCGGATTGGCCGAAGACGCGCGTCGCGCACATGATCACGTACGCGTTGAAGTTCCATTCGAGGTCGTCGCCGTCCTCGATGGCTTGCAGGGCGGTACGCACGCGGTGCTCGTACTCGCGGCACACGCGGCGGAACCCGGCGCGGATGGACGCAGGACCGCGGCGACCGGGATCGCGCAGCGCGCGTTCCAGGCCCACCATTCGGTCGACGGGTCGAGCGTCGGACCTCACAGCGCGGTCCCCCAGGCGACCAAGGCAAGGTCGGCGAACCAGCGGTCGCCCGTGGCGATGAAGTGCGCGATCTGCTCGCCCGTCGTGCGACCGTGCAGCGTGGCGTTGCCCACGATGTAGCGCAGCAGGGCGCCGCGCTGGTCGGCGTGTGGGTTGTCGAGCGCGACTTCGGCATCGACGCGTAGCAGCCCGAGTTCGACTTCGGTCGCCTCGGCGATCACCGCGTGCTCGGCGCTGGTTCGCGCCGCGGCGCGCGCGTGCAGGATGGTTTCGATGGGGTTCATGTCGTCGTGTGGTGGAAGGTGCGCACCCAGCCGGCCCGCTGACGCGGTGCTTGCCCGGCGGGTGCGCGATGTGTCAGTCGATGGACTCGGTGAGCGGTCGGGCGTGGGCGGCAAGGCGGCGGTCGGCGCCGATCAGCTGCGCGAACCGCGGGGCGCCGGCGTGCAGGGCCTGAAGCACCTGACGATCGGCGGTGACCGGGCGGCTGCGGCCGGTGGCCTTCCGCTGCTGCGCCTGCCGAGCGATGGCGGCGTCCTGGTAGCGGCCGACGGCGGCTTCGATCGCCGCGAACAGGCCGTCGATCTCGCCGGCCGCGGTTCGCTGTTCCTGCGCCAGCCGGGCGTCCTCGGCGACGGCGGCTTGACGGTCGCGTTCCTGGCGCTCG
>JAGQRA010000039.1 GCA_020425885.1 Planctomycetota bacterium
CGAAGGCGGGGATGCTCCCACGGCCGGGTCGGGCGATTCCTGATCCGCAAGGGTTGGCGCGAGGCGCTTGCCTTTCGCCTTCCCCTCGGTAACCTTCTCGCCCCCTCGACGCCCCCATGGGCTGGCATCGCATCGTCCTCGGCATCGGCAACCCCGGTCCCGAATACGAAGGAACCCGACACAACGTCGGGTTCGAGGTGCTGGACCTCGTGGCCGAACGTCTGGGGCTCACCTTCGAACGCCTCGAGCGTCGCGCGGCAGATGGTTCGCGCCTCTTCTCGGGCAAGTGCAAGGCGAGGGTCTGCGAGGGTCGCCGCAAGGGACGTTCGTTTCTGCTGGTGAAGCCGCAGACCTATGTGAATCTGTCCGGTGATGTCGCGGCGCCGTTGCTTCGGGCGGCGGGTCGTGAGCCGGATGCGCTCTTTGTGATCGTAGATGACCTGAACCTACCGCTGGGCCGAACTCGTGTTCGGCCGTCGGGGAGTGCAGGAGGCCACAACGGCCTCAAGTCCATCCAGCAGAGTCTGGGCAAGGACAGCTATCCCCGTCTCCGTCTCGGTATCGGGCAAGCCGCCGCCGACCCGGGTGCAGACCCTGGCGGATCGCGCGGCTCCGAAGGACTGCACGGCGCCGATTGGCCCGACTTCGTCCTGGCTCCATTCCTCCCGGAGGAACGTGAGGTTCTCGGTCCTGTTCTCGGTCGTGCCGCGGACTGCGTGCTCGCGTGGCTCGATGGCACCGACCTCCAAACCTTGATGGGAACCCACAACTGACGGGCCGCGGCCCAGGAGTCAACACGTTGGAACGCAGTCGAACCTATGAATGCATGTGCCTGCTCGACAATCGAGAGGTGCGCAATGGCTGGCAGGCGCTGAAGGACGCGGTCGCCGGCATCTTCACCAAGCACGGCGCAGAGGTGCTCAGCAGCCGCCGCTGGGACGAACGACGTCTCGGCTACCCGATGAAAGGCCAGCTGCGCGGCACCTACCTGCTGCTCTACTTCAAGGCGCCGACCGGTGCCCTGACCGGCATCCGACGTGATCTGCAGTTTGCCGAATACGTGCTGCGCTTCCTGACGATGCAGTGCGATGAGGTGCCGGAGACGGCCTACGAGCCGGAGGCCGACTTCGACGTCAGCGCGATCCCGGAGGAAGCAGATGACGAGGTCGGTTCCGCCGATTCGTCCGATGGGGCTGCCGACGACGATTCCGATGAGGATTCGGATTCGGACGCGGCCGGTTCCGAAGCGGAGGCCGAGGACGACGACGGCGATGACGACAGCGAGACCGAGAGCTCCGAACCAGAAGCAAAGACGGAGGCATGACGATGACCGAATCCAATTCCAGCAACGGCGGTGGCCAGGCCACGACTTCGACCGCCGGTTCCGCGTCGCCCGGTGGCGGCGGCCCGCGTCGTTCGCGCTTCGGCCGGTTCGGCCAGAAGCGACGTGAGGTCGAGCCCGAAGAGCCGCTCGACTACAAGAACATCGCCTACCTCTCCAAGTTCGTCTCGCCGAACGGCCGCATCCTGTCGCGGAAGCGGACCGGGTTCTCGGGGCAGAACCAGCGCAAGCTGGCCCTGGCGATCAAGAACGCGCGCATCATCGGCCTCATGCCGTTCGTGGGGAGGGCCTGATCATGGAACTCCTGCTCAAGCAGAACATCGAGCACCTGGGCCGCATCGGCGACGTCGTCGAGGTCAAGCCCGGCTACGCGCGGAACTACCTGTTGCCGCAGGGACTCGCCGTCGCGATCACGAAGAGCAACATGGCCGACATCGATCGGGCCCGGGCGAAGGCGCTGGCCGACGAGCAGTCCCGCGTGCAGGGCCTGCGCGATCTCGCCGCCCAGCTCGCCGAGACCTCGGTCACGATCGAGGGCAAGGCCAACGAGGACGGTCACCTGTTCGGTTCGGTCAACGCGGCCAACGTGGCCACGGCCCTGCGCGAGAAGGGCGTGACCATCGACGAGCGACAGATCCGTCTCGAGCAACCCATCAAGGAGATCGGCGTGTTCGACGTCACGGTGCACCTGCACGCCGACGTCGAGGCCACGGTCAAGGTGTGGGTCGTGCAGCAGAAGCCGGCCTGACCCCGAGGCCGGCGGAATCCGAGGTCGGCGCCCGAGGTCGGTTGACCCGAGGCGTCGACGAACCCGACACTTTGAGGAACCCGAGGCCCTGATGAACGAAGGCATCCGCATAGCCCTCATCAGCCTCGGCTGTGCGCGCAACCTCGTCGACTCCGAGGTGCTGCTCGGGCACGCGGTCGAGGAAGGCCTGCAGATCGTGCGCGACCCGGAGGATGCCGACGTCGTCGTCGTCAACACCTGCGGCTTCATCGACTCGGCCAAGCAGGAGTCGATCGACACCATCCTCTCGGTCGCCGGTCTCAAGGAGGACGGTGACCTCAAGGGTGTGATCGCGGTCGGCTGCCTGGCGCAGCGCTACGGCGAGAGCCTCGCCGAGCAGGTCCCGGAACTCGACGCCGTCTTCGGGTTGTCCGACTACTCGCGCGTGCCAGCCGTCGTGCGACGCATCGTCAACGGCTCGGATCGGCGCTGGGTGGCCACCGTCGATGGCGGCCGGCCGAAGGGGCCGCGCAGCGATCAGAAGCGCGTCCTGTTGACGCCGCAGAGCTTCGCCTACCTGCGCATCAGCGAGGGCTGTGATCACAAGTGCACGTTCTGCGCGATCCCGCAGATGCGCGGGCGCAACCGCAGCAAGCCGATCGACGTGCTGGTCGAGGAGGCCGAGGCCCTGGCCGGCGCCGGCAAGAAGGAACTCGTCGTCGTCGCCGAGGATAGCACCGCCTACGGTCTCGACTTCGCGCGCGAGCGCCTGATCCACACGCTGCTCGAGCGCCTCGGCGAGGTCGATGGCATCCGCTGGATCCGGCTGATGTATGCCTATCCGCACACCGTCGCTCCCGAACTGCTGACTTTCCTGCGCGAGCATCCGAAGGCCGTCAAGTACCTCGACATCCCGATCCAGCACATCAGCTCGCCGATGCTGAAGGCGATGAAGCGCGGCGTCTCGACCGCGCAGGTCCGCGGCATCCTGGATCGGCTGCGCGTGGAGGTGCCCGGCATCGCCGTGCGCACGACCCTGATCACCGGCTTCCCCGGCGAGACCGAGCAGGATTTCGCCGAGCTGCGCGAGCTGGTGACCGACTACCGCTTCGAGCGGCTGGGCGTCTTCACCTACTCGCGCGAGGAGACCACCCCGGCGCACGAACTGCCCGATCAGATCGAGCCGGAGGTCGCCGAGGCGCGCCGGGCCGAGATCATGGGCCTGCAGGCCGAGGTCATGCGCGGCTTCCAGCAGGGCCTGGTCGGTCGCACGCTGCCGGTCGTCGTCGATGGGCACGACGAGGAAGGCGACCACGTCGTCGGTCGCACCTGGGCCGATGCGCCCGAGGTCGACGGTCGCGTGCTGCTGCCACCCGGCTCGGCCGCGGCCGGCGACTTCGTCGAGGTCGAGATCACCGCTGCGTCCGAGTACGAGGTTGCCGGGGTGGTGAGGCGATGAACGTGCCGAACCTGATCACGACCTCGCGCCTGATCATCACGGCGGGGGTGTTCGTCACGCTCGAGCTGTCGGCCCGCGGTGCCGGCGAGTCCGCGGCGAGCCCCGACCGCCCCGACCTCACCCTGGTCTGGGTCGCCTTCACCCTGTTCCTGGTCGCTGCCTTCACCGACTTCATCGA
>JAGQRA010000323.1 GCA_020425885.1 Planctomycetota bacterium
AGAGCACGCCCTTCGCGACCTCCTGACCGCTGATCAGGATGCGGTAGGAGTTCGCCTCGAGCTGGAGGTTGTCCTTCAGCCGGATCGGCGGGACCAGCAGGCCGTCGTTCATGGCGAACCGACGGCGGATCATCGAGATGTTGTCGAGGAGCCCGCCCTTCTTGTCGGCGTCGACCATGGAGATGAGGCGGTAGCCGATCTCGATGCCGAGGCGATCGACGGCTAGCAGGTTCTCGAGCGGTTGCTCCTCCTCGAGCTGCTTCTGCTCCTCCTCCTCGGCGGCGATGGCGGCCGCCTCCTGATCGACGCGGGCACGCTCGACGCCGGTCGAGATGGCGAAGATGACGGCGGCGATGCCGAGGAACAACAGCATCGGCATGCCGGGCAGCAGCGACATCAGGGCGAGGATGCCGGCAACGATGCGCAGCGTGCGGCTGCTGCCGATCAGCTGGCTGCTCATCTCCTGGCCGAGACCTTCCTCGGATGCGCCCTTGGTGACCAGGATGCCGGCCGCGGTCGAGACCAAGAGGCCGGGGATCTGGGCGACGAGGCCGTCGCCGATGGTCAGGATCGTGTAGTGCACGAACGCCGTGTCGAGCGACATGCCGCGATAGATCATCGCGATGATCAGGCCGCCGGCGATGTTGATCGCGGTGATGATGAGACCGGCGACCGCGTCGCCGCGGACGAACTTGCCGGCGCCGTCCATGGCGCCGTAGAACTCCATCTCGGTCGTCAGCTCGCGCCGCTTCTTCTTGGCCTCGTCGTTGCTGATCAGGCCCGCGCTGAGGTCGGCGTCGATCGTCATCTGCTTGCCGGGCATCGCGTCGAGGGTGAAGCGCGCGGTCACCTCGCTGATGCGGTTCTGGCCCTTGGTGATGACGACGAACTGGATCACCACCAGCACGAGGAACACGATGATGCCGACCACGGGCTGGCCGCCGACGACGAAACTGCCGAAGGTCTTGATGACGTCGCCGGCGTCGCCCTCGAGCAGGATCAGCCGCGTCGACGACACGTTCAGCGCGAGGCGGAACAGCGCGGTGAACAGCAGCACGCTGGGGAAGGTGCTGAATTCGATCGGCCGGTTGGCGTTGAGCACCGCCATCACGATCATCAGGCTCGTCGTGATGTTGATGCACAGCATCGCGTCGAGCAGGATCGGCGGCAGCGGGATCAGCATCACGGCGAGGATGCCGAGGAAGAACACCGCCAGGATGCTGTTGCGTTGGGTGCCGGAAACGTTGCTCATCGGTCAGCGATCTCCGTCATGCGATGCGTTGTCTGAGCCGGTAGACGTGCGACAGGATCACGGCCACGGCCTGGAAGAACTTCTCCGGGATCGCCGTCCCGACCTTGGTGGCGCGGAACAGCGCGCGGGCGAGCGGCGGGTCCTCCATCAGCGGCACGTCGTGCTCGCGCGCGATCTCGCGGATCCGCAGCGCGACCTCGTCGACGCCCTTGGCGACGACGATGGGCGCCGGGTCCGTCGCGCGGTCGTAGCGCAGCGCGACCGAGAAATGGGTCGGGTTGACGATGATGACATCGGCCTTGGGCACCGCCTCCATCATGCGGTGGCGCAGCAGCTCGATCCGGGCCTTGCGCTGCCGCCCCTTGATGTGCGGGTCACCCTCGGTGCGCTTGCGCTCGTCGTCGACCTCCTGCTTGGTCATCATGTTGCGCTTCTCGAAGCTGTAGCGCTGCCAGAACAGGTCGCCGATGGCGATCGCGAAGACGACGCCGCCGACCGTCAGCAGCAGCAGCAGGGCCAGCTCGAAGATCTGGCGGGCAGCGGCGCGGAACGGGATCTCGTGCAGATGCAGCAGCGCATGCCAGCGATCGCCGACGATGAGCCAGAGCACTGTCACCAGCACGATGAGCTTCACCACGGCGAACAACGTCCGGACGATGGCCTGGGCGTTGAACAGCTTCTTCCAGTTGGCGAACGGGTTGATCTTGTCGAGCTTGATGCCGAGGACGCCGTGCGAGATCTTGACGCCGATCTGGCCGTAGCCGAACACCAGCGTCACCACCACGAAGGTCGCGAGCAGGGTGGCGAGCGGCCAGACGACATGGCCGACGACGCCCAGGATCGCCTGGTAGGCGTGCGGCACCTGGTCGATCGAACCGGTCTCGTTGACCTGCAGGCCGCGCCGCAACGCCGCCGCGAGACCGTCGACGAGCCAGTCGCCGCAGGCCCAGAACATGATCCCGGCCATGACCATGACGCCGCCCTGGACGACCTCCTTCGACAGCGGCGTGTCGCCCTTGTCGCGGGTCTCCGACAGCCGCTGCGCGGTCGGTTTCTCGGTTTTGCCGCCATCGTCACCGAACATCGCCATGTGTCAGCCCTCGAAGATCCCCCAGGTGCGCTCGAACATGCCCTGGAAGCTGGCGACGATGAAGGGCATCGATTCGACGATGTAGAAGCCGATGACGCCGAGCGCCAGCAGCACGCGCAGGCCGAAGGCGAACTCCATCATGTTGATCGATGGCACCGCGCGTCCGATCAGCACCGTGCCGGTCGACAGCAGCAGCATCAGGCCGATGATCGGCATCGCGAGCTGCAGCCCGAGGTGAATGGTGCTGGCGACGAGGTCCTGGATGCCGGCCCAGATCGACTCGATGGCGAACGGCTCGCCGACCGGGCAGGCCGCGAAGGTCTGATGGACGATGCGCAGCGCCTCGTGATGGAGGTCGAGCGAGAAGACGAGCAACATGCCGAGCACCTGCAGCAGCTGCGAGATCACGGTGGCGCTGTGACCGCTCTCGGGGTTGATCGAGCGCGCCATCGAGAATCCCATCTCCGTGCTGATGACCTCGCCGGCGATGACCATCATGGCCAGGATCGTCGCGATGCAGTAACCGAGGGCGAAGCCGATGATGCTCTCGCGGATCGCCATGACGGCGAGCTCGAGCAGGTTCGACGGCACGGCGACGCTCTGATCGCCGACCCACCAGAAGATGGCGCCGAACGACAGCGCCAGCACGACGCGCAGGCTCATCGAGTCCCGTTGCCGGCCGAAGATCGGCACCACGGCGAAGAACGCGCCGACCCGCACGACGTGCAGGAGCAGCGACACCGCGAACGGGAACAGGAGGCCGAACTGCATCGTCGGTGGCTGCGTCGTCAGCCGGCGTGGCCGTAGGTGTCGAGGCTGCTGAACAGCGCCGCGGTGAACTCGCGCAGCGTGCCGAGGATCCACGGCATCAGCAGCACGATCATCGTCACCACCGCCAGCATCTTCGGCACGATGGTGAGGGTCTGCTCCTGCAGCGAGGTGATGGTCTGGAAGAAGCTGATCAGCAGGCCGACCACCATGCCGGTCAGCAGGGCAGGGGTGACGATCATCAGCGCCGTCAGCAGCGTGGTCTTGGCCAGATCGAGCAGTGTTTCGTGTCCCATGGTTCTCCGGGTGGATCAGGCGGCGAAGCTCTGGGCGAGCGAGGCGACGACGAGGTCCCAGCCGCCGACGAGGATGAACAGCAGCAGCTTGAGCGGGGTCGAGACGACCACGGGCGGCAACGTGAACATGCCCATCGAGACCAGGATCGCGCTGATGACGAGGTCGATGACGACGAATGGCAGGAACAGGACGAAGCCCATCTGGAACGCCGTCTTGATCTCGGACAGCACGAACGCCGGCACGGTGATGTGGAACGGCGTGTCGAGCGCCGTCTGCGGCCGCGGCGTACGCGACAGCTCGAGGATCAGAGCGACGTCGTCCTCGCGCGTCTGCGACAGCATGAACTTGTTCATCCGGCTCGAGGCCACGGCCGCCGCCTCCTGCCAGGGGATGCGATTCTCGACGTAGGGCAGATAGGCCTGGTCGTAGATGTCGCTCGCGACCGGCTTCATGATGAAGATCGTCATGAAGACGGCGAAGCCGGTCGTGATCAGAGCGGGCGGCAGGTCCTGCATCGACATCGCGCGCTTGAGGAAGGACAGCACGACCACGATGCGGGTGAACGAGGTCATGGTCATGACGAGTGCCGGCGCCATCGCCAGCAACGTCATCAGCAGCATGATCTCGAGCGCGGTGCCGAGCGACTGCTCGCCGTCACCGCTGTTGAACGAGAGCGAGAAGCCGGGGCCCTGCGCGCCCGGAGTGGCCGAGTTCGCGGCGGCGGCTGCGGGTTGGATGTCGGGCGGTGGCGGCGGGCCGAGTCCGCCGGCGACGGGGCCCTGGGCCGGCATTACGCCGGTCATGACCAAGAGCAGCAGCGCCAGGCAGATTCGCATGAACCTCATCAGCGCCCTGCCTTCTGCAGCAGCGCGCGGAAGTCGTTCAGGCTCTTGCTGCCATCCCGTGCTCTGGGCAGGGTGGGTTGCCGAGGTGGCGATGACTGCGGACCACCCGCGGGCCGCGGGATGATCATGTTCTTCGGCACGGCGCCATCGTCGTCGAGCGACACCGACGCCAGCAGCTCGGCGGCGCGAGCCGCGACCTCGGCCTCGTCGTTGACCGGGCCTGGCGCCTGGCCCGACCCGATCAGCGTGAGGCCGCGCTCGGTCTCGCCGACGACGAGGATGCGATCATCGAATTCGATGGCGTGCAGCGCCTGGCGCTGCGACAGCCGCATGCTCTGGCGCAAC
Source organism: Planctomycetota bacterium (assembly GCA_020425885.1). The sequence continues at coordinate 4,598 of JAGQRA010000323.1, forward strand.
GTCAGCAGGCTCGGGCCGCGCGTCGACACGGCAGAGCCGCGCATGCGACGCAGCCCGTAGATGCAGAGGCCGCCGAGCAGCAAGACGCCGATCAGGGTGCTGCCGATCCGCCAGAAGTCGGGGGTCGGCACCACGGCCGGGAGCCGGGATGACGGGTTTGCTGCGGCGGAGGTCTCGGCCGGCGGCGTCGCCGCGGTCGTCGACGCGGGCGCGACCCCGGTGGTGCTGCCGAGGTTGCCTTGCATCGACATCGGGCCGAGCACCAGCAGCAAGGCGACGGCGGGCGGGATCATCAACCACTTCGGGATCGGCTTCTTCATCGGGTTCTCGTCTCCCGGGAAGCACCGCACGTGCCAGGTCCGATTCCGCAAGATGTTGCGGTGTCGCCCGGGGCGACAACTACGAACCGTCAGTCTCTGGCCAATCCCGCTGTCGAACCGTACGACAAGGCGGGTCGGCGGTGAGTCGAGATCCCGCTGTGACGGATCGCCGATCCTCCTGCTCGTGGGGACACCATGACGAAGCTCCTCCCCGCGTTCGGCGCCGTGTTCGCCACCCTCCTCCCCCTCGCTGCCCAGGAGGTCGACCTCGACTTCCACGTCGTCGGCACGCGCAGTCCGACCACGACGAGGATTCCCGGCATCGCCGGGATCCTCGAGGTCAGCCCGATGGTCTTCGCTTCCCGGGCTGCCCTGGCCGCGGCCCTGGCCAGCCATCCCGAGGTCGGTGGCCTCAAGGTGCAGCAGGTGATCTCGCGTCCCGGGTCGCTGATCCTCGGTCCCGGTCGAACCGTCCGCTCGTTGCTCGATGGCGACATGCCGCTGCATCACATCGGCGGCCTGCCGGAGCTCGAGGACACCGGCGAGGCGGTGATGCCGGAAACGGTGCGGGTCACGCTGCGGCTCGCCAGCACGCCGATCCATTCGAACTTCACGCGCTGGCTGCGATTCCGCGACGACGACGACAACGACGCGTTCCTCGAGCTGGCCTTCACCAACGATCACGACCTGGTCTGGACGGCCGCGCTGCCCGCCGGTGTCGCCGTGCTCGAGGACTTCGTCACCACCGGCGAACGCAGCCACTGGGATCGCATGGCGCTGGTCAACCGCGGCGGCACGACGAGCCTCGACATCGCGCGCCTGACGGTCGAGATCGACTACGAGGTCACCAACTACAGGAGCGGCACGTTCACCGAGACGATCACGATCCCGCTCGTCGACCGGACGATCAACCGCGTGCTCGACAGCGGCTCCTCGGTGATCCCGCTGAACACCTACGCCCAGCTGACGCGGCGCAATTTCGCCGGCGTCGACTCGAGCTATCCGGCGGCGCTGCTCGACGCCATCGACGATCTCGGCAAGTCCGGCAGCGACGGCGGCGGCACCAACCCGAAGTACGGCGCTGCCTACGAGCTGCTCTGCAGCGAGTTCGTGTCCTGGTATTACCACGAGAACGGCGTGTCGATCATCCCGTTGATCAGCACCGAGTTCCGTGACATCACCGGCACGCAGCAGATGCACGACCTGTTCCGCAGCGTCGGACGGCTGTATCGCTACCACAGCGGCTCGAGTCACCAGCGCTTCGAGGACCCCGATACCGGCGCCGTCTACACGCCCGGCCCCGGCGACTTCCTCGAGTGGCGCAAGAACGGCGCCGCGATGCACGCCATGATGCTGCTGTCCTACGATTCGTCGACCAAGGTGGCGACGGTCGTCAACGGTCCCTGGCCCGTGCGCTTGATGGAGGTCGACCTGCAGTGGTGGGAAGCGAGCGCGACGAGCGCCGAGTTCGACTTCTGGATCGGCAAGATCCGCTGAGGCCCGAATTCGCCCGAAGATTCAGAAGGCGACATCGACGGCCGCGCACAGCCACCTCATGAACGGCGCCGTGGCCTTGAACTTCTTGGCGACGGTGTCGACGAAGTCGGGCGACAGCACGTCGGCGGCGTCGATGTGGTGCACGGCGATGTGATCCTTGCGGCGCAGGTCGTCGATCAGCGGATGGTCGGCGTCGTAGCCCTTCGGCGGGCGCAGCAGTGATTCGCCTTCGAAGGCGAAGAGGCGCCGGAAGGGCTTGCCGTCGCGGACGCGGCGGTAGCCGGCCGGATCGCCGGCGATCGCCTCGCGGATCGCGGCCAGGGCCTCCGGTTCGGGTCGCCACATGCCCGCCGCGAGGAAGCACGACGAGACCTCGAGATGGACGTAGAACCCCGGGGCGTGGACGTCCTTGCCGGCGTCGTGGCGGAACTGGATGCCGACGTTGGTCTTGTACGGCGTCTTGTCCTTGCCGAAGCGGGTGTCGCGATGGACGCGCATCAGCGAGCCGCCGACCTTGTTGTCGACGGCCAGGAAGTGCTCGCTGATCTTGGCCAGGTGCGGCGCCATCCGGCGGATGAACTCGAGCGCGGGCTCGCGGACCTCGGCCTCGTAGCGGGCCTTGTTCTTGTCGAACCACTTGCGGTCGTTGTGCGCGCCGAGGTCGGCGAGGAACTCGAACAGCGGCGGAGCGAACGGGGAGGACTTGGGCATCGTGGCGACTGAGGTTGAAGGTGGCGCGACGATAGCGGCAGGTGAGGGATCCGGCGCGCTTTCCGGCTCAGTCGCCGCGTCGGAGCCGAATCGACCCGAGCCACATCGCGGCGGCGCCGAAGGCGAACAGGACGCCGCACGGCAACGCCATCTCGGCGCTCGAGAAGTCGCGCCAGATCGCCCCCTCGAGCGCGGTGATCGTCCAGCGCGCCGGGCTGATGGCGCCGGCCTCCAGCATCCAGCGCGGCATCACGATCTGGGGCACCATGCCGCCGCCGAGCATCGCACAGACGAGCAGGATGCCCCAGGCCAGGCCGCTGACGGCCTGTTCGGTCCTGGCCAGAGAACCGAGCAGCAGGGTGATGCCGGCGAAGCAGGAGGCCGCCGCGACCGTGGCCAGGGCGAGCATCGGCACCGAACCGACCGAGACGCCGAATGCCAGGGCGCCGATCGTGGTCATCGCGATGACGACCGCGCAGCAGCTGAGCGCGCATGCCAGGGCCTTGCCCGCGATCAGGTGGCCACGCCGTAGCGGGGCGGTCAGCAGGCGGACCATGGTGCCGTTGGTGCGTTCGCGGACGAGGGTCATGGCGAAGCCTGCGGCGCAACCGAGGATGCCCCACAGGATCGACTGCGGGAACGAGATCGAGTAGGCGTTCGGCGGGCCGCGGCGCTGCCTGGTGACGTCGACGATCTCGACCTCGGGTTGCAGCGTCCCGCCGGCCCCGCCGGCGAGCTGCGGGGTATCGAGGAACTCGGCGAAGGCGCCGAAGAACGTCGTCAGCGCGAGCTTCTGCAGCGTCGGCATGTCTTCGCTGGCCTTCACCTTGTCGAGCATGCGACCGAGCTGGGCTCTGGTCGCCGACGGATTCGTCATCAGCTCGGCGAACCCTTTGAACATGGCCTCGCTGACGAGGCCCTGCAGCAGGCCTCGCTCGGCGCCGCGCGACGGATCGATGCCGATCCGGATCGACGGTGCCTCGCCGGCGAACATGCCGAGGTCCTCCTCCGGGGCGTGCACGATCTCGAGCCAGGCCAGCTTGCGGCCAAGTCGCACGGCGTCTGCCGCCTTCGCGCGCGGCATCAGCTGCACCTCGATCGCGTCCGAGCTCGCGATCCGATCGATGATGCGTCGGCCCGCGGCGGAGAGCCCTTCTTCGACGATGGCGACCTGCAGCGGGTTGGATTCGTCGGGACCGCTGCCGCCGAAGACGGTGCCGAAGAACGCGGCGAAGATCAGCGGCAGCCCGAACATCCAGAACATCGAGGCGCGGTCGCGCCACAGCAGCAGCAGGTCCTTGGCGGCCAGGGTCCAGATCACGTTCATGCGTCGCGCAGCCTCCGGCCGGTCAGTTCGAGGAATACGGTCTCGAGGTCGGGTCGGCGCACGTGCAGCGAGCGGTAGCCGATGCCGGCGGCCTTCAGGCGGCTCACGCCATCGCTGGCATCGGCAGCCTCGAACCGCAGCACCCCATCGCGGACCGGACCGAGCCGGGACGCTGCCTCCGACGGCTTGCCATCGAGTTCGGCCTCGACTACCGAGCGGCCGCCGTAGGTGGTGATCAGGTTGTCGACGGAATCGCAGGCCAGCACCACGCCCTTG
>JAGQRA010000324.1 GCA_020425885.1 Planctomycetota bacterium
CCGTTGAAGTCGGCGCTGGCCGCGGTGTAGGCGCCGTAGCCGACCTGCGATTGCTGCGCGAAGGCCTTGGCTGTCACGTTCACCGTGGCCGCCGGGCTGGAGTCCTTGCCGTCTGCGGTGACGAGGTGGGCGGTGAACTTGCCGCGGACATCGGCGACGAAGCTCGGGGTCGCCGTGTTCGCGCCGGTCAGGCTGGCGTGGCTGCCCGGCGGCAGCTCCTGCGACCACTGGAACGTCAACGCGTCGCCATCGGGGTCGATGCTCTGGCTGCCGTCCAACCTCACCGCGGTCCCCTTCAGCACCGTGAGATCGGAACCGGCGGCGGCGATCGGGGGGGTGTTCGGGGGCGTCGCGAGCGGTTCTGGGCTACCGCCCTTCTTCGGACAGGCACAGAGCATGCAGCTGCCGATCAGCATGAGTGGTGTGTGCCGTCGAAGCGGGGTCGGCGAGGGCCTACGGCGGTGGGGGCGAGAGAGCGGCCGGGTCGAGAGGTTGATCATGTGGGAGGCGAGGTGAAGCCGCAGGGCTGGTTGCAGGTGCGTCTGGGAAGAGCGAGGGATTGACGGCGGCTCAGCGGGTGAGGTGAAGGGGAATGAAGGGGCGGAAGTGGTCATGGCCATCCCCATCCCATCGCCATTGCCCCACGATCATCCCGCCCCGGCCGGTCGTCAAGGTGCTGCCGCGGGGCCAGGCGGACCGACCGCCGTTACTCTCCGGGCGTTTGCCGTCACCCGGAAGAACTCGGTCCGTATCACCGATTCACGCCTGGGCCCGGACCAGGCGATGGCATCGGGCTATTCGGCGGCGGCCTCTTCGGCCGTCATCGGCGAGAAGTGCTGCGCCACGATCTTCCAGTCGTCGCTGAGGCGGCACAGGGAGAAGGTGCAACGCCCGAATTGCTCGACCGACCGCCCCTCGGGATCGGTCTGCGCCAGCTTCCACACGCCGATGGCAGTGCCGAACTGATCGTCGAAAACCTGGAAGTCCAGGTCCTTCAACTCGAGCTTGACCGACTCGAGGTAGCGGAACTCCTGGTCGAGGACCTCTTCGAATTCACCCCAGCCACGGTCGCGGCGACCGCTCGCGTCGAGGTTCTGAAAGCGCTTGTCGGTCCAGAAGTGCGACCGGAACGTCTTCAGGTCGCGACTGTTGAACGACTGCCGCATGCTGCGGAAGAAGTCGTCCAGTTCCTTCAGGCTCTCAACACTCATCATGAACTCTGGGCTGGCTGGTACGGTTGTGCCCGTCGCGCAACTCGTAGGAGCTACTCCGGCTACCGCGTGATGTGACTGTACAGCGGATCCTTGTCCTTTTCGTAGACGACCTTGCCGTTGACAAGCGCCACTTCCACGAAGGTCGCATAGTGCAACGGGTCGCCATCGAGAATCAAGACGTCGGCGTCCTTGCCGGCCTCGAGCGAGCCGATCCGGGACTCGACCCCCAGTGTGCGGGCTGCGTCCAAAGTTAGCGTCCGCAGCGCCTTACGGTTGTCGAGTCCGCCGCGGACCGCGAACGCCGCGTCGACGTGAGGGGTGTTCAGGTCCTGTCCGAGAATGCCGTTCGTGCCGACCCCGCCGCCGCCGAATCGACCCTGTGGACAGGTCACGGCGACGGGCACGCCGACGGCGTCGAGGATCGCGGCCGACGCGAGATTGCTGCCGGTGCGATCGGGGTCCTTCGGATCTGCCGCCGTGCGGTCGCGCGGGCTGAGCACGACCATCGACCCGGTGGCGGCGATCTCGTCCGGGACCAGCCAGGCACTCATCGGCTTCTGCAGCACGACGCCGTGGTCGAGCAACTTGCTGATCTCGAGCGCCTGCCGGATGGCATCGAGGTCGTTGCCGCTGTCATTGCCCAGGCCCATCATGGCGCGGAACGGGTTGAAGCCGGCGCTGCGCAGCGTGACCCAGAGCACGACCTTGTCGCGCAGGATGTCGACGATCTTCTCGGCGCCGCGCGGCATCGGCGGTTCCTTGGCGTCCTTGTCCGCGGCCTTCTTGGCGGGGAACTCGGCGAGTGCCGTGACGTACTCGCGCGCCTTCTCGATCGACTCCTTGAGCTTGGCGAACTCCTCGAGGTTCATCGGCACGTTGATGCCTGCCACCGTGTTCTCCTGCATCACCATGCCGTCGACGTCGCCGTAGGCCAGCTTGGCGATGGCGTTGGTGCCGGACGGCATGTTGCCGCCGCCGGGTGAACCGGTCAGGAAGGACGTGATGCCGGCCGCGAGCCCCTGCTTGATCGACGGGTCGAACGGGTTGCAGCCGTCCTTGAACGGCGCGCTGCGCGATGCGCCCATGCCGCTGGCGGTGACGCAGACGAAGCCCGGTGACACGACCTTGCCCTTGGCGTCGATCGTCCTCGTGCCTTCGGGCAGCGTCAGGTTGTGGCCGACCTCGGCGATCTTGTCGTCGGCGATCAGCACCGTGGCGCCGCTGAGACGTTGGCCGGTGCCGAGGTAGACGTCGCCGCCGACGATCGCGGTGTACTCCTTGGGCTTGTCGTCGGGCTTGGCCTCGGCCGCCGCCGGCGCCGGTGTCGTCTCCTCCGGCGGTCGTATGCGGGAGCCGCGGCGGCCGCGACCCTGACCCGGAAGATCGATGGCCGTGGCGACGAAGATCGCGGTGGCGAGCAGAACGTGGATGCGCATCGAGGTGACCATTTGCGGATTCGGATCAGGGTTGCTGGCCGGCGTTGCGGCCGTGGAACCAGACGGAGTCGAGTTCGCCTTCGGGATCGAGCGGGTCGCCGCGGAACACGAGCAGGTTGGCGTCCTTGCCGACCTCGAGCGAACCCGTGCTCTTGTCGATGCCGAGCGCCTTGGCCGGAACCAGCGTGACGCCCTTCAGAGCGACGTCGGCCGGCAGGCCGCACCGCACGAGCTCCATCAGCCGGAAGAACGTTTGACGGGCGCCGGTCTTGGTGCAGTCGACGACGAAGCCGACCTCGACGCCGGCGTCGTGCAGGATCTTCGCCGGATGGACCATGTGCTGGGTGCGGACCTTGGTCGTCATCGCCGGCGGCAGCAGCACCGCGCAGCCGAGCTTCTTGATGTCGTCGAGCACCAGATCGATCGTGCCCGAGTACGGGTCGTGCCGGCCGACCACCAGTGCCCGCGGGAACTCGATCTTGTCATCGACGACGGACTTCCAGTGCAGCAGATCTGCGGCCGAGCCGATGGCGACCAGAGCCCGTTGCTTGCCTTCGAGAAGGTCGGCGAGCAGCTCGAGATTCGGATCCTTCTTGGCCTCCGGCTTCGTCTCGGGCCGGGCCGGCTTGGCTGCCTCGGCCGGCTTCTCCTCGGGTTTCGGCGCTGGCGTCGGCGTCGGCGTCGGTTTCGGATCGGGAGTCGGCGTCGGCTTCGGTGGCTCCTGACCCTTCGCCGGTTCGGCCGGCTTGACCTCCTCGGGCTTGCCGGCCTCGGGCTGCTTTTGCGGCTCGGCCGGCTTCTCGGCTTCCTTCGGCTTCTTGCGTTCCTCGACGATCTTCTTCGCCTTCTCGAGGTTGTCCGCGAGCAGCTTCTTCGTCTGCGCGTCCCGAGCCATCGTGATCTGCACGAAGGCCGAATCGTCGGCGGTCAGTTCCTCGATCGTCTTGCCATCGGGCGCGAGCACCGCGCCGAGGCCGGGGAAGGCGTTGCCCTGCGGCGTCAGCGCCAGCGAGGTGATGCCGGCTTCGAGCAGCTCACCGAAGATCTTCTGCCGGGCATAGAGTCCATCGACGACCTTGGTTGCCGCCTTGTTCTCGGCGCCCGAGCTGCGCGACGGCATCTCGAACGGGTTGCGCCGGCTGCGTCCGCTGCGCGGTGACGTCGAACGGGCCGAGCCCGTCGAGGTCAGGCCGGCGTTGGAGGAGGCGCAGACCAACCCGGGCAGGATGGTCTTGCCGCTGGCGTCGACGATGCGCGCGCCGGCCGGTGGCGCCGTGTCGGCGCCGAGCGCCTCGATCTTGCCGTGCCTGATGACCAGCGTGCCGCGCTCGATGGTCTCGCCCGACACCGTGATGATGCGGGCGTTGGTGAACGCGACCGGACGATGATCCTGGGCGCGGGCGGCGCTCATGGCCGCGAGCGCGAGCAGGCAGGATGGGAGGAGGTGTGATGTTCTCATCGGACTTCACCGCTGCGGTAGACCCGCGTTCCTTCGATGTAGACGAGCAAGGGGCCGTGCCGCGGATCGAGCGGGTCGCCGGCCGTGATCTGGAAGTCGGCGTCCTTGCCGACGGTGAGCGAGCCGGTGCGATCGGCGATGCCGATCTGCTGTGCCGGCACGATCGTCAGCGCGCGCAGCGCGGCCGCATAGGGCAGGCCGAGGCGGATCGCCATCGCGGCCTGCAGCTGCAGTTCCTCGGGTGGGATCACCGGTGCGTCGGTGTTGATCGACATGTTGTGACAGCCGGCGTCCCAGTAGGCCTGACACATGCCCTGCATGCGGCCGCGGCGATCGAACTGGTACATCCGCGGCCCGAGGTTGACCGGGGTCTGCCACTTCGCCAGCGCATCGGCCGCGAGCCAGCCATCGAACGAGCCGTGCGACAGCACCATCTTGAGGTCGAAGACGCCCTGGAACATGCGCGCCGTGGCGACGCAATCGCGGGCGCCCGCGGTATGGATGATGACCGGAACCTCGCCTTCGAAGACCTTGCGCAGCTGCTCGAGTTCGGCGTCGAACTGCGGTGCCTCGCCGCGGCCCGCGGCGTGATCGCGCCACGCCTGGGCGTAGGCCTTGCCGCGTTCGAGGGCGCGCGTCAGCAGCTCGCTGCTGCCCATGCGCGACTCGCCGAGGTCGCCGCTGTGCCGTTCGGGGTTGTAGCCCTGGGCGACCTTCATGGCGCCGAGCTCGCGCACGATCATGCGGTCGAGTGGGCCACCCGGTCGCATCTTGAGCAGGACGCCGAAGCCGCTGATGTTGGTGCCCGAGCCCGGGATGAACAACGTCGTCGTGACGCCGCCGGCGACGGTGCGCGCGATCAGGTCGGCCGAGGGCTTGACCGTGTCGAGGGTGCGCAGCTCGGCGTTGATCGGCGTCACCATGTCGTTGATGTCGCCGCCATCGCCGCTGACGTGATGGTGCAGATCGACGAAGCCGGGGCTGAGCCAGCGGTCGCCGTGGTCGACGACCGTGGCCGCGGCCGGGATCGGCGTCGTCGCCAGCGACCCGACGGCGACGATGATGCCGTCGCGTTCGATCAGCACGCCGGCGTCGATCGGGTCGCGATCGGCCGGCAGGATGCGGGCGGCGAGATGTGCCGTGACCGCAGCCGCGGTGTCGTTCGCTCGCTCCGAACCAGCAGCCGTGGCCGGGTCGCCGGCCTGAGGCAGGCCGGCGATCGAGGTCAGCAGCAAGGGAACGAAGGCGAACATGGAATCACCAGGCCGGGCGTTCAGGATCGCGGCGGTAGCAGATCGTGCCGGAGATGACCATCTGCTCGACGTGCGAGCGCGGGTCGAGCGGGTCGCCGCTCCAGATGCCGAGGTCCGCATCCTTGCCGGGCTCGAGCGAGCCGACGCGGTGCTCGATGCCGGCCATGCGCGCGGCGTTGATCGTGAGGCCGCGCAGCGCCCATTCGTGCGGCAGGCCGAGGCGGACCGCCATCGCCGCCTGCAGCGGCAGCTGCTCCTGCGCGACCACGGGCGAGTCGGTGTTGATGCTGATGCCGTCGCGGCCGAGCCCGAGCACGGCATCGCGCCAGCCGTGCTGGCCGCCGCGGGCCCAGTTGGCGGCCAGCCCTTCCATGCGGCCGGTGCTGGAGTCGAAATGGTACTGCCGCGGCCCGTTGGCCACCGGCACGCCGGCGCGCATCATGTCCTCGCTGAGGCGGTAGCCGTCGAACGTGCCGTGCACGATGACGGTCCACAGCCCGAGCTCGAGCCGCAGCTCCTGCAGCGTCTGCAGCACGACCTGATAGATCTGCGTGTGCACCGACACCGGGAACTCATGGCGGAACAGGCCGCTGACGAGCTCGAGCGTCGGATCGTACCCAGGCCGATCGCCTTCGCCGCGCTCGGCTGCCTGGATCCGGGCCAGGTAGTCGCGGCCGCGCAGCAGCGTCTGGCGGATGCCGTCGGACATGCCCATCATGCCCGAGCCGAGATCGCCGCTGCCGCGCTCGGGGTTGCCGGCCTGGGCGATCTTGAGGCTGCCGGGGAAGCGGACCAGCGCCTCCTCGGGGCTCTTGCCCCAGGTCTTGGTCAGGGTGCCGAAGCCGCCCATGTTCGAACCCGAGCCGGGGATGTAGAGCGTGACGCTGATGCCGCCGGCGCGCGCCATGCGGATCTGGTCGTGCTCCATGCTGATCAGATCGAGCGTGCGGAACTCGGGGTTGGTCGCGTGCACCGTGTCGTTGAGATCGAAGCTCTCGCTGGCGATGTGGCAGTGCATCTCGACGAACCCCGGCACGATCATCGCGTCGCCGCAGTCGACGAGCTCGTAGCCGGCGGGGATCGCCGTCGTCTTGGCCGGGCCGATGGCCTCGATGGTGCCGTTCCTGGTGATGACGACGCCGTCGGTGATCGGCGCGCTCGTTACCGGGATGATCCGACTGGCACGGAACGCGTAGCCCGGGCTCGGCAGGCCGCGCGGCCCCCACTTGGCGACCTTGTAGTCGGCCTCGTTGGCCGGGCGCCTGGGGCGATAGATCTCGAACTGCGGCGGCGCCGTCGCGGTCGTCGTCGCGGTCGGGGTGGCGGCGGGAGCCTGCCCGTCCTGGGCGGGCAGGAGGCCGACGAGCAGTGCCGGCAGCAGGCTTGCTGGAGTGCGGATCATGATCACTTCGCTCCCGATTCTGGCCGGTTGTCGACGACGACCGCGCCGTTGCAGACGACCAGCAGGACCCGGCTCCGGGGCTCCAACGGGTCGCCCGAGAAGACGACGAAGTCGGCGTCCTTGCCCTTCTCGAGCGAACCGATGCGGTCGTCGAGGTGGAAGGCCTGCGCCGGCCACAGCGTCAGCGCTGCCAGGGCATCGGCCGGGCTCAGGCCATAGCGGACGGCGTAGGCCGCGTGCAACGGCAGGTTGCGGGTGCCGGTGCATTCGCCGCTGGCGAACGCGATCGGCAGGCCGCGATCGGCGAGCACCGCTGGCAGGCAACGCAGCGAACCATCGTCGTCCTCCTCGACCACCACCGGATCGAGCAGCACGCACGGCTTGCTGTCGCCGGCGATCGAGGCGTCGTCGAGCAGGTCGTCGACGTCGGTGAGCACGTAGGCCACGGCCTCCTTGTCGAGCAGCTCGATGACGTCGTGGATCGCCGCGGCGCGCTTGCAGCTGACGACCAGGGCGCCGCGCTTCTCGATCGCCGCCCGCATCGGCTCGAGCGCCTCGTTGACCTTGGGCGCCTCGGGCTTGCCGGCCTCCTTCGACTTGTCGGCGGTCTGCGGCTTGGGCGCGCTGGCCGTCGCCGCCTCCTTGCTGGTGCGGGTCGCGGTGACCTCCTGCTCGCCCATCGGGCCGAGGGTCACCTTGCCGGTCATCGTGTCGCCTTGGACCGTGCCCTCGAAGGTCGCGTTGTCGCCGCCGCCCATGCCGGGGAACTCGAAGGTCAGCTTGCCGCCCTCGAACCTGCCGTTGCTGATCTCGCGCTGACGGCCCTGGCGGCCGGCGAATCCCATCGAGATCGTGCCGGACACCTTGGTGCCGCTGCGGACCAGGGCCAGCACGACCTTGAGCCGGATCTGGCCGTTGATGTTGAGGTCCGCTTCCCACGTCCCGGTGACCGGATCGACGGTCGGCTTGTCGTCACCGGCCTTGCTGTCGGTCGCGGCGGGTTTGGTCTCCGGCTCGGCCTTCTTGCCGGTCTTCCATTCGGCGAGCGCCTTGTCGTAGTCGGCCCATTGCTTGGCGTAGGCCTTGCCGGCGGCGACCTGATCGCGCAGCGGCTTGATCGCGTCGGGGCCGATGGCGTCGTGGCTGAGGCGCACGCCGGCGACGGCGTTGAGGACCATGGCAGCGTGGCTGTCGGCCCCGGTCTTCAGCGCGGCCAGTCGTCCGCCGATCGAGCCGCCGTCCTTGCCGCCGACGAGCAGCGTCGTCAGGCCGGCGGCCAGGGCCGGCCGGAACATCGGATCGTCGAACAGCACGGCGTCGTGCACGCGGCTGTTGGGCGAGCCGTTGGGAACGTCGGTGCCGTCGCCGGCGAGGCCGAGATGCGAGAAGGTGTCGACGAAGCCCGGCGTCATCACGCCGCCGTCGACATCGATCACCTCGGCTCCGTACGGGATCGACAGGCCCTCGCCGACGGCCTTGATACGGCCGTCCTGGGCCAGGATCACGCCGTTGCGATAGACCCGACCGGTGGCGTCGAGGATGCGATCGCAGCGCACGGCGAGGACCTTGGTCGTCGTCTTGGTGGTGCGGGTGAAGACCTCGCGGCCGTCGATCCAGGTCGACTCGACCATGGTGCCGACGGCGAGCGGTTCGCCGCTGAGGACGATGAAGTCGGCGTCCTTGCCGGGAGCCAGCGACCCCGTGCGGTCGTCGACGCCGAGGATCGCGGCCGCGTCGATGCCGATCGAACGCAGCGCCTGGGCCGGGTCGAGACCTTGGCCGACGGCGACGGCGACGGCCATCAGGTAATCGCGCGCGGCGACGCCGGGTGCCGGCGCGAGGCCGATCTTCATGCCGGCGGCGGCGGCCTTGGCCGGCGCCCCGGGGTCCGGTTCGAGGCTCTCCTGCAGGCGGTTCTCACCACCCGGGTTCTTGAGGCCGAAGCG
>JAGQRA010000325.1 GCA_020425885.1 Planctomycetota bacterium
AACGGCTGTCGCTGGCGCGGATGACGCGGGCCCAGTTCGACCTGCTATGCCTCGACGAACCGACCAACCACCTCGACGTCGCCGGCACCGAGGGCCTCGAGCAGGCGCTCAAGGAGTTCCCCGGCACTGTCGTGCTCATCACCCACGATCGCCAGCTCGTCGAAGAGGTCGCCGACCGCGTCGCCTGGGTCGAGGATGGCCGGATCCGCATGTTCGACCAGGGGCTCGAACAGTGTCAGCGGGTGCTGGCCGACGAGCGCGCCGCAGCCCGGGCCGCCGATTCGGCGTCGCGCGAGCGGGCGGCGAAGGCGGCGCCGGTCGAGGCGCCGAAGAAGGCGATCGAGACCGGCAAGATCCGCAACCCGATCCTGTTCGAGCGGCTGGAAGAACGCATCATGACCCTCGAGTCCGCGATCGAAGAGGTCCGCGCCGCCATGCTCGAGCCCGACAACTACGCCAGCGCGACGCGGATGAAGGAGCTGCAGGCAACCGAGACGCAGAAGCAGGCGGAGCTGGCCGAGGCCTACGAGCAGTGGGAGAACTGGCAGTAGGGCCACCGGCGGCGACGGGATTGCCGACCCGTTCAGCGCGAACCGAGGTAGGCCAGCAGCTCGCGCGTAACGAGCACGCCGGCAGCGTTGGCGCCGGCCACCGGGACCACCCCCTGCAGGCGGAGTTCGAGACCGACGAACGCCGCGTTCGCCGGCAGCTGCGTCACGATCGTGCCGTAGGACGGCGGCATCAGGCGAGTCAGCACCGCCATCGGGTCGACCTCGAAGAAGCAGCCCGTGATGCCGTACGGATCGAGCGCGAGCGACCCGATCGAGTCCAGGCCGAACGCGACGAAGATCCAGGTCGACACCGGCGGCAGGTTGCCGACATCGAGCCGCCACGACTCGCCGAGCCAGGGCCGGTTGTTCTCCGCCCCGGACCCGATCTGCGGCGCGTAGGCGACCTGCGGACAGCCGTAGCCGCCGGCGAAGATGCCGCCGCCGTCGTTGGCCAGGCCCAGCGTCGGCGTGCCGTCGACGAACCACGACTCGGGGCGACTGCGGTTGCCGTAGCTGACATCGTCGTAGTGCGCCAGGGTTTGCCCCTCCGGCACCGTCGATGTGATCGAGCTCAGCGCCGACGGCCATTGCCCGGCCAGCACCGCCGTGGCGATCGCCCCCTGTCCCCCGCCCCAGGCGACGAAGTCGACGAGGTCGGCAGGATTGGTAACCGCCGCGCTGCGGAACAGCGCGAGCGAATCCGATGCGGTGAGCGTCGGCACCGACGGCAGGTAGAGGTCGGTCGGGGTGCTCGTTCCCGACTGGCCCAGGTGCAACAGCGCGATGCCGTCATGGGGCATGACGACCGCCGGCATGGCATAGGACCCTGCCGGCGTGACCAGGTACCAACCGTTGAAGTCGGCCGCGACGTTGCCCGAGCCTCGGACCTCAACCACTTGCGCGCCGGCGTTGGGCCCAACGGGATCGGCAAGCACCTCGGTGAACTCGACGCGAATCACGCCCTGGGCGCCGAGGGGAAGGCAAAGGGCGATGAGAGGAAGCAGGAAAGAACTCTTCATGATGTAGCCGTGAGAAGACAGGCCGCGCAAGGAACGGGGGTGAGTGCGGCCGATTCGCGCGCGATCGGCAACAACCGTTCCCGGTCGTGCCATGGCAGTGACCAATGTCGCCCGGGCGCAGCGGTGTGTCCTCGCGGCGCTCACCGATCCAGCGCTTGCAGCTCCTGGCCCACCACAACCTCGTCCGGCCGCAGCGCCTGCGCCCGCAGCAACGCCTGCCGCGCCGCGGTCTTGTTGCCGAGCGCGGCCTGGACCCGGCCGAGATTGAACCAGGCCGCGAAGTGCTGCGCGTCGAGCTCGACGCAGCGGAGGTAGTGCGCCTCGGCGGCCGCGAGACGGTTCTCGGCGAAGCAGGCGGTGGCGAGGTTGTTGTGCAGCGAGGCGTTGTATGGCGCCAGCCGCAACGCCTCTTCGAACAGCACGATCGCCTCGCCGGTGCGGCCACCCTTCGCCAACATCGACGCCAGCTGCATGCGCGCCAGGTTCTGACCCGGGTCGAGCATGACGGCCTCGACCAGCGCGGTCTCGGCCTCACCGAGGCGGCCGGCCACGAGCAGGCACATGCCGTACTCGGCGAGCGCCTCGGCATTCGCCGGCTCACGGCGCCGCACCTGTTCGATCACGCCGAGCGCCTCGCCGTTGCGATCCATCTCGCGCAGCAATCCGGTCAGGTGACAGAGCAGATGGGCGTCGTAGCCGACCTTGTCGAGGTCGCGCCGCAGGTTGGCCTCGGCGAGCAGACGCCGGGCACCGAGATCCGCGGTCACGAGCTGCAGCGTCAGCGTCGCCATCTCGTCGGTCGACTCCTGACCGAAGGTGACGCGCCGCGGCGGATGGTGCGGGTTCTGCGGATTGGCGTCGC
>JAGQRA010000326.1 GCA_020425885.1 Planctomycetota bacterium
GCTCTGCACGCTGATGCCGCCACCGAGCAGGTTGGCGAGCCGCTGCGAGATCGTCAGCCCGAGCCCGGTCCCGCCGAAGCGTCGGGTGTGCGACGTATCGGCCTGCGAGAACGGCCGGAAGATCCGGGTCAGCTCCGTCCCGCTGAGTCCGATGCCGGTGTCGCGGACCTCGAAGACCAACCGCTCGCTCCCGGACTCGGCGCGCTTGACCGACAGCCGCACCTTGCCCGACTGGGTGAACTTCACCGCGTTGCCGACCAGATTGGACAGCACCTGACGCAGTCGGGTCGGATCGCTCAGCACCCGACGCGGCAGCGGCCATTGCAGATCGAGTTCCAGGTCCAACCCCTTGTCGCGCGCCCGACGCCCCATCATCTCGACGATGTCGCAGGCGATCTGCACGGGCGAGCACGGCACCCGCTCGATCGTCATCATCCCGGCCTCGATCTTCGAGATGTCGAGGATGTCGTTGATGATCGACAGCAGGTGCTCGCCATTACGCCGGATGGTGCGCACGAACTCGTCGGCATCCGCAGCGGCAAGGCCTCCGTCGCGCACCAGATCCGCGTAGCCGAGGATCGCGGTCATCGGCGTGCGGATCTCGTGGCTCATGTTGGCCAGGAAGTCGCTCTTCGCGCGACTGGCCTCTTCAGCCGCGACCCGGGCCTCGTGCAGCTCCTGGTTCGAGTGACGGAGCCGTTCGTTGGTGAGCTTCTGATCGATCAGTGGCGCGATGTGCCGCGCGAGGTCGTTGCCGGCGTGACCGAAGTCCTCGACGCCGTCCTGGTTCTCCTGCGAAGCGAGGAACAGCAGGCCGATCCTGCGGCTGGCGACCACCAACGGGAACACCCCGAACACGCTGGCCTCGACCGGGCCGAGCAGCGGATCGTCGAAGTCGAACCGGCCTTCCTGGTTGTGCAGCAGGATCGGTTCCTGGTGCTCCAGCACCGTGCTGAGGAACGAGCGTGCCAAGGACCGCGCGCCCTCGGGCTGCATGTCTCCGAAGCCGGCGAGCCTGAGCAGCCGCAACCGATCCTCGTCCGATTCCAGGATCGCCAGTCCCGCGGCACGAAAGCACTCCGAGTCGCGCAACGCCTGGGCGATCTGGTCGGCGGCCGGCTCGAGATCTGGGATCCGCAGCGCGATCGCCGTGAGTTCGTTGGTCAGCCACAGCCGCACGTTGATCTTGTGCAGCCGGTCCTCGATGCGCCGGAGATCACCGATCTCCTGGGCGATCACCACGAAGGCCTCGACCCGCCCCTCCTGATCGGGCACGGCCGCGGTCGAGAGGATCACGCACGAGCTGCGGCCGTCGCGCGAGTGCAGGTCGACCTCGAGGTTCCGCGGCCCGAATCCGTCGCCGGCGGCCGACGCCTGCATCAGGCCGCGGACCACGTCGGTCTCGACGCCGAACAGGCTCTCGAGACCAGCCCCGCGCAGGTCGAGTTCCTCGACGCCGAGCAGCGAGCGCCCCGCGCCGTTGATCGACCGCACGTGTTCGCCATCGGCCTCGACGACGATCACCGACGCGGTCATGCTGCCGAGCACCGCATCCAGCTGGCGATGTGCCTGCCGCGACTGCAGCAGCGCGATGGAGACCCGCTCGAGCGCCTCGCGCAACCGCTCGACGGCCGAGCCCCGACGCTGGAACGTCCCGTGCTCGCGTTCCGACAGCGGGCGCGTCAGCAGGCCCGCGAGTTCTTCGGTCGCCGTGGTCAGCGAGCGTAGTTCGGATCGGTGCCGGCGGAGCCGCACCACGCAGTACGCGAGTGTCAGGGCGGCAACGAGAAAGCCCGCCAGAGCCAACCAACCGGCGTAGTCCCAACCCGGCAGTCCGGATCGCTCCAGCGTGGACACGCCAGGAGACTGCGGCCACGCGAGCAGCGCGGCGGCTGTGGACAGGAACGGGAACATGGAATCGGCGCCGTCCTCAGGATCGGCTGTGCCCCCCTCCCGACTTGCGGGGTGCGGCGCCCCTCGGGATTCACCCTGACACGCTGCCCCGAAGCCCGGCTGACAGCGGCGCTACGGGTCAACCCGGGATGAGACCGGCCAGCTCCGGAATCCGCGCGACCTCCGGGTGGTCGCCCACGTCGCGGAACGGGTGCTCCCACAGTATCCGCCCGCCGTCGACCACCATCACGCCGGGCATCACCAGCGGATCGCCGGCCGGCCGCCCCACGCCGTGCCCCTTGCGCCAGGCCCGCCAGGCCGCCGCGAACACCCGCGGACCGAACAGCTGGAGCA
>JAGQRA010000327.1 GCA_020425885.1 Planctomycetota bacterium
AACGAGCACAAGGGGCACGAGGGCCACGGTGGCAAGGACGCCGGCCACGGACACGAGTGATCGCCGGCAGCGTTTCGATGAAGCCAGCCAAATCCCAGAGCCATGCCACGCCGCCGGCACGGTGCCGGCGGTGCGGTTCGCCCGGCCGCCATGGATGGCGGGCGACGGTGACGAAGGTGCTGTGGCTCCTGATCGTTCTCGGAGTTGTCGTTCTCGCAGCCGGGGCGTGACGGACCCGCAAGGCGACTGCCAATCGCGACAGGATGGAACGGTGGGCTTCTGCTCATGCGTCGATCTCGCATGCCGAGATTGCTCTTGGGCCTGCAAGGCGGAGAGGCGAAGGGCGTGCCGCAGCGACCCGATCCTCGGGACAGTTGTGGACCACGGTTTGCTCGGCGTTCGGCATGACCATCAAACGGCAGATGCCGCAACCCGAGGCGGCAGCCAGCGAGCCCTGCAACCGGCGCGGCCGTTGTCGGAAGCCAGCAGCTGGGCAGATCCTGGTTTCGTGGCGGCAGAGTCTTCAGGAACTGGCTGGTCCAGGAGACTCACAGACGTTCCGCCCCGATCACCCGCGCCGGTCAGACTGCCCTCGGGGCGCCAGGTGTCGAACAGGGCGATCCAACGATCGGAGCGAGTCTCACCCAACGCAACTTCGGACTCCACGGCCCCTCGACGGGTCTGCAACGATGTTCTTGATGTGCCATGGAGCCTCACGCTTTGGAAATGCATGGAGGTGCTAGGGACATGAGCAAGGCGCCCCAGGATCCGGTCTGCGGGATGCCGGTCACGCGCATCGACCCGCCTTCTGAGAACTACCGGGATCGGGTCTTCTGGTTCTGCTCCGAGGTATGCGCCGGACTGTTCCGAGCCGACCCCGAACGCTACGCGCCACACGAATCCGATGGCCTACCCGACGGGAGCCGATCCCGGCGCATCGCCTACTTCTCGATGGAGGTCGCGTTGTACTCGGGCATGCCAACCTACGCGGGCGGTCTCGGGGTCCTGGCTGGCGACACTCTGCGTTCGTTCGCTGATCTTCGCCTTCCGGTCGTGGGCGTATCGCTGCTCTACCGGGGCGGATACTTCAGGCAGGAGATCGATGCTGCGGGTCGACAGCACGAGGCGCCTGTCGCTTGGCAGCCCGAGCAGTTCTGCACGCGGTTGCCGGCTCGGGTCACCGTCACCATCGAGGGCCGCCCAATCGTGCTGGAAGCATGGTGGGTCGAGATCCAGGGATGGTCGGGCGGAACCGTTCCGCTACTGCTTCTGGACTCGTCCTGCGCCGAGAACGACCCGAGGGATCGGTCGATCACGAACCGGCTGTACGCCGGGTCTCCGGCCGAGCGGTTGCGCCAAGAGATCGTACTCGGCATCGGTGGAATTCGGATGCTCGAGGCTTTAGGACTCGATCAGATCGAGCGCTACCACATGAACGAAGGGCATGCGGCGCTGCTCGCCCTGGAGCTGCTCGCCAGGCAGCAGAAGCACACCGGGTCGTGGGACTTCAATTCGGTGCGCGAGCGTTGCATCTTCACGACCCACACACCGGTTCCCGCCGGTCACGACCGCTTTCCCCTCGACCTGGTCCGCCAACTGCTCGGCGGCGCGCTTCCCCCCGACGACGTTCTGCAGATGCTGGGCGGTCAAAGCGAGCTCAACATGACTCTGCTGGGCCTCAACCTCAGCAAGTTCGTCAACGGTGTGGCGGAGCGACACGGGGAGGTCTCCAGCGAGATGTTCCCGGGCTACCGCATCGAGGTGGTCACCAACGGCGTT
>JAGQRA010000328.1 GCA_020425885.1 Planctomycetota bacterium
ATGCTCGGGGTGCTGACGCACGACGCCAGCCTGCTGGTCATCGAGCCGCAGAACCCCGTCACCAGGCAGGTCACCAGGCAGGTCTGAACCATGCGCTATCTCGTCGTCGTCAGCGATCCGAAGGACTGGCCACACACCCTGCCCAACGTCGAGGTCGTGGCCACGCGCGCCTACCTGACCGACCCCGCCTACTCGACCCTCGAGCGGGTGCGGGTCGTGAACCTGTGCCGTTCGATGGCCTACCAGAAGAACGGCTACTACGTGTCGCTGCTGGCCGATGCCCGCGGTCACCGACCGCTGCCGAACATCGAGACCATCCAGAACATGAAGTCGCAGGTCATCACCGCGATCGCCGCCAGCGACGTGCAGGGCCTGATCGAGCGCTCGCTCGGCGAGATCACGGCCAGCCAGTTCGTGCTCACGGTCTACTTCGGCAAGAACGTCGCCCGCCGCCACGCGCGTCTGGCCGAGGCCCTTTTTCAGCTGTTCCCGTGCCCCTACATGATGGCGTCGTTCACGCGCGGGGAACGCTCTCGCCGCTGGCGGCTCGAGTCGTTGAAGCCGCTGGCGCAGGGCGACATCCCGCCCGGGCACATCGAGTTCGCCGCCGAGGCGACGGCGCAGTACCTGGCCCGCTCACACAGCAGCAGCCGCAAGCCGGCGACGTACCCCTACGACCTCGCGATCCTGGTCGATCCCGACGAGAAGGACACGCCGTCGAACCACCGGGCGCTGCAACGGTTCGCCAAGGCCGGCAACGAGGTCGGCTTCAACGTCGAGTCGATCCATCAGGAGGACTACGGTCGGCTCGCCGAGTTCGACGCGCTGTTCATCCGCACCACGACGTCGGTCAACCACTACACCTTCCGCTTCGCCTGCCGCGCCAAGGCGCTCGGCATCCCGGTGATCGACGATCCGGTCTCGATCCTGCGCTGCGCCAACAAGGTCTACCTGGCCGAGCTGGCCGAACAGCAGGGCATCCTGGTGCCGCAGACCATGATCGTGCATCGCGGCAACGTCGGCGAGCTCGAGCAACGACTCGGCCTGCCGTGCGTGCTGAAGGAGCCGGACAGCGCCTTCTCCGCCGGCGTCGTCCGCGTCGACACCAGCGCCGACCTCCACGCCAAGGTCCGCGAACTGCTCGATCGCAGCGATCTGGTCATCGCCCAGGGCTTCGTGCCGACCGAATTCGACTGGCGCGTCGGCGTGCTCGACGGCGTCCCGCTCTACGCCTGCCGCTACTACATGGCCGATGGCCACTGGCAGATCATCCAGCGCGACGAGCGTGGCCAGACCAAGGACGCCGGCCGGGCCGAGACGCTGCCGGTCGAGCAGGCACCGACGCGCGTGATCAAGACCGCGGTCAAGGCCGCCAACCACATCGGCCGCGGCCTCTACGGTGTCGACCTCAAGGAGGTCGGCGGCAAGGTCTACATGATCGAGGTCAACGACAACCCCAACATCGACGCCGGCTTCGAGGACGCGATCCTCGGCCAGGAGCTCTACCTCCGCATCATGCGCACGTTCCTCAACCGCGTCCTGAACCGTCACGTCGGCGCCCAATCATGACCCTGCGCGCGTTCGAGGCGTTCGGCATCGAGATCGAGTACATCGTCGTCGACGCGACCACGCTGGCGACCCGCCCGGTCGTCGACGCGCTGCTGCAACGCCGCGCCGGCTGCCTCACCGGCGACTGGGAGGACGGCGCGGTCACCTGGTCCAACGAGCTCGCCCTGCACGTGCTCGAACTCAAGAACACGGCCCCGGCCGGACTCGCCGGCGGCGCCCGCGAGTTCGCGCGTTCGCTGAACGCAGCCAACGAGACGTTGCTCAGCCTCGGCTGCCGCCTGATGCCGGGCGGCATGCATCCGACGTTCCGCCCCGACGAGTTCGTGCGCTGGCCGCACGACAACGCCGAGATCTACGCCGCCTACGACCGCATCTTCGATTGCAGCGGCCACGGCTGGTCCAACCTGCAGAGCTGTCACCTCAACCTGCCGTTCGCCGACGACGACGAGTTCGGCCGGGTCCATCTCGCGGCCCGCGCGCTGCTGCCGCTGCTGCCCGCGCTCAGCGCCGCGTCACCCTACTGCGAAGGCAGGTCCACCGGCTGGCTCGACTATCGGCTCGAGACCTACCGACACAATCAGCGCCGGATACCGCGTATCGCCGGCGCCGTCGTCCCCGAACCGGTGCGCACCAAGGGTGAGTACTACGACAAGATCCTGCGGCCGATCTGGGCCGACATCGCGCCGTTCGATCCCGACGAGCTGCTGCGTCAGGACTGGCTCAACTCGCGCGGCGTGGTCGCCAAGTTCTTCCGCGACGCGCTCGAGATCCGCGTCCTCGACGCCCAGGAGTCACCGTATTGCGACTTCGCCATCTGCGCCCTCGTCGTCGAGGTGTTGAAGGCGCTCGCCGCCGAACGCTGGGCCGCGCTCGACGATCTGGCGGCGCTGCCGACCGAACGGCTGGCGGGCCTGCTGCTCGCGGTCGCGCGCGAGGGCGAACTCGCCATCATCGACGAACCGGCGTTGCTGACGGCGCTCGGCCTGCCCGACCGCGCGCTGCCGGCGCAGGCGGTGTGGCGTCACCTCGCCGACCGCC